>JAYVMZ010000291.1:0-9735 GCA_043758735.1 Betaproteobacteria bacterium | reverse complement strand
ACAACGGCAGGAATTCAGCTCTAAAATCGGCTGGAATACAGAAAATTTGTGAACCGTTAAAACAGTGCGAGATTAAATCGCATTTTTAGAGGTTCCCATATGGCATTCGCCAGCCTGGGCGCGCTGATCGCGATGCTGATAACGGCGGGAATCAACATCCGGTTGCAGCGCGATTTCGCCGATGAATGGAACGAGAGCCTGCGCGTGAAAAACAGCCGGCCGCTCGGCGAGGACGAGATGCGCCGCCTGCTCAAGCGCAACGAAACGAACTGAAGGTCAGCGCCGCGCGGTGACCGGCGGCGCAACCGGATCGGGCGTGGCGGCGCGACTCAGCCGGTCCCATACTGCGGCCCATTCCGGCAACAGGGGCAAGGCTTCGACGACGATCAGCCGGCAACCGGATACATCGAGCCAGCGCAAGGTTGCGTAGAGCAGTCGCGCATAGTCGTCCGGCGTTTCGGGCGCCCCTTGCCACAGCGTGGCCTTCGAATCGCGCGGTCGGCCGCGGCGCGACAGCACTGCGATCGGCGTACCCGGGCGAGCGCGCACGTAATTCTCGATTTCGTCGGGATCCACGATCTTGAGCGGCAGGGTCGGCGCATAGTGGGAATCCAGGGAACCCGATACACGTGGACGCCCAGCAACCGGGTCACCGAGCGGGGTCGCCAGGGCATCCGCGATCTGCTGTGCGCTGATGCGTCCGGGGCGCAGGATCGCCGGCGTTTCGCGCGTCAGATCGACGATGGTCGACTCGATGCCTACCTCGCTGGCACCGCCATCCAGGACCAGGTCGACTGCGGTGCCGATTTCATCGCGCACATGTTGCGCCGTCGTCGGCGACAGGCGTCCGAAACGGTTCGCCGATGGCGCGGCGATACCGCCGCCGAAAGCCTTCAGCAGCCGTTGCGCGACCGGATGCGAAGGCACGCGCAGGCCCACGGTATCCTGCCCGCCGGTGATGAGGTCACTGACCTTCGGCGCGCGCTTGAATACCATGGTGAGCGGGCCAGGCCAGAATTTTTCCGCCAGCACCCAGGCCGCGCGCGGAACTTCCGCCGCCCAGTGTTTCAGTTCACTCGTGTCGGCGATGTGCACGATCACGGGGTGGTCCGCCGGACGCCCTTTTGCCGCAAAGATTTTTTTGACCGCCGCCGGGTTGGAAGCGTTCGCGCCGAGTCCGTAGACCGTCTCGGTAGGAAACGCTACAAGGCCGCCGTCACGCAGTATCTGCGCTGCTTTCTCTATTTCATGATCCGTTACCAACTAGGGCAACCTCTTTGAACACGAAGGGTCACGAAGGAAAGACAAGAAGGGAACACGAAGGAAAACACAACCGAAAAGCATGGTTTCGAGTTTCTATTCACCTGTCGCGACTTTGCATTGAAAGTTCATGCCTCTGAATCTCCTTCCTGGCCCTTCGTGTTTCCTTCGTGACCCTTCGTGTCAATGCGTTTCGCATTCACGTGGTCAAAAGCCGCAGCGCTTCTTCGTATTTTTCGGCGGTCTTGCGCAACACGTCGTCGGGCAGTGCCGGCGCGGGAGGCTGCTTGTTCCACTTCTTCGCCTCCAGCCAGTCGCGCACGAACTGCTTGTCGAACGACGGCGGGTTCGTGCCGACGCGATACTGGTCCTGCGGCCAGAAACGCGAAGAGTCCGGCGTCAGCGCTTCGTCTATGAGATAAAGCTTGCCGGCCTTGTCCTGGCCGAACTCGAATTTCGTGTCGGCGATGATGATGCCCCGGGTCAGCGCATAGGCCGCCGCCTCGGAATAGAGCTGGATCGCGCTGTCGCGGACCCGGGCAGCCAGTTCGCCGCCGATCAGGCTCTGCATTTGCACAAAAGAGATATTTTCGTCGTGCGTGCCGATGGCCGCCTTGGTGGACGGGGTAAATATCGGTTGCGCCAATTGCCCGGCTTCCTTGAGGCCGGGCGGCAGCGCGACGCCGCTGATCTGTCCGCTGCTGCGGTAGTCCTTCCAGCCCGATCCGGCCAGGTAACCGCGAACGATCGCCTCGATCGGCAGCGGCTTCAGGCGCCGCACCACGAAGGCGCGGCCCTCCACCTGCGCGCGCTCGCCGGAATCGACGACGGATTCGGGGGGCGTGTCGAGCAGGTGGTTGGGAATCACGTGGGCCAGCTTGCGGAACCAGAAATTCGACATTGCGGTCAGCAAGCGGCCCTTGCCCGGCACGGGTGTCGGCAGGATGACATCGAACGCGGACAGGCGATCGGTCTGCACGATCAGCAGGCGCTCGGCGTCCACCGCATAAATGTCGCGCACCTTGCCGCGGCGGAGCAGCTGCAGCGACTTCAGGTGGGTTTCGAGCACGGACGTCTGATTGTTCACGAAAGGTTTCTCCAGCGTCACGCCGCCCCGGCGGTGCGCAGGGATTGTGCGTCCGCCAGCAGCTTTGATTTGATTTCGGTTGCGATCGCAAGCGCCGTCTCGACGTCGTCGGCAAGCACGGTGAAATGCCCCATCTTGCGCCCCGGGCGGGCTTCGCTTTTGCCGTACAGGTGCAGCTTGGCGCGGCGGTGGCGCAGAACGTGCTCCCATCGCGGCTTGCCGGCGGCCCACAGGTCGCCGAGCAGGTTGACCATCACCGCGGGACAGTGCATGGCGGTGTCGCCCAGCGGCAGGCTGCACAACACGCGCGCCTGTTGCTCGAACTGGGAGGTCACACAGGCATCGATGGTGTAGTGACCGCTGTTGTGCGGGCGCGGGGCGATCTCGTTCACCACCAGGCGGCCGCCGGACAGCACGAAGAACTCGACGCAGAGCACGCCGCGATAGTCGAGGCGCTCCGCGACCCGGATCGCCGCGTGGCGCGCCTGGTCGGCCAACGCCGGCGGGATGCGCGCCGGCACGATGCTCACGTCGAGGATGCCGTGCGCGTGCTGGTTCTCGGCGACCGGGAAGGTGGCGACGCCGTCGTCGAAGGCGCGCGCCACCACCACAGAGACCTCGCGCTCGAGTGCGAGGAACTTCTCCAGCACGCAGGGCTTGCGACCGAGGGTGGCGAAGGCGGCGCGCACGTCGCCGGGCGTAGCCACGCGCACCTGGCCCTTGCCGTCGTAGCCCAGGCGCGCAATCTTGAGAATGCCCGGCAGCAGCGGGGCGACGCGCGCGTCGGCAAGGTCGGCCTCGCCGGCGACCACCGCGAAGGGTGCGACGTCGAGGCCGTGGTCGGCGAGGAAAGACTTCTCGCGGATGCGATCCTGCGCGATCGACACGGCCCGCGCCGACGGGCTCACGATGGCATGTTGCGCCAGGAAGTCCAGGCTGTCGGCGGGCACGTTCTCGAACTCCGTGGTCGCCGCCGCGCAGCGCGACGCCATCTTGCGTAGCGCATCGAAGTCCAGGTAGTCGGCGCGCAACTGCTCGTCGGCGACGCTGCCGGCCGGGCTGTGGTCGCTTGGGTCCAGCACCATCACGCGGTAGCCCATGCGCTGCGCCGCCATGGTGAACATACGGCCGAGCTGGCCGCCGCCGAGCAGGCCGAGCAGGGCACCGGGCGCGATCATCGGCGGGGCGCTACGACGGGCAGCTTCATCGCCTTGACCTTCGCGACCTGCTTGCGGCGGAAGGCGTCGAGCTTCGCGGCGAGCCGCGGTTCGTCGAGCGCGAGCATCGCCACGGCGAACAATCCCGCGTTGGCCGCGCCGGCTTCGCCCACGGCAAAGGTCGCGACCGGTATGCCGCGCGGCATCTGCACGATCGACAACAGTGAGTCGAGGCCCTGCAGCGCTCGCGAGGTGACCGGCACGCCCAGCACGGGAAGGATGGTCTTGGAGGCGATCATGCCGGGCAGGTGCGCGGAGCCGCCGGCCCCGGCGATGATGCAGCGCAGCCCGCGCCCCACAGCCGCCTCGGCGTACGCGAACATCGCGTCGGGCGTGCGGTGAGCGGACACCACCTTTGCCTCATGCGCAACGCCGAACGACGCGAGCATCTGCGCCGCGTGCTGCATGACACCCCAGTCGCTGTCGCTGCCCATGACGATACTGACGCGCGGGGCGGATTCACTGATGCGTTTTGCTTTGGGGGCCACTTTCCTGCTTCCTCATTCGTTGCCAGGTTGCGGCTGGCGATCGGCCGAACGCCCCGCAACCTCGGGATAGGGGAAACGGGCGGTCCTGGTTTTAGTTGGCATTAGTTCGAATTCCTGTGCTCACCGTCGATCGGCGGCGGCCCTCATACCACCACGGCGCGGATTTCGCCTTTGGCGTACTTGTCGGCCATGTTGTCGAGCGGAATCGGCTTCAGCTTGCCCGCGTGGCCGGCGCAGCCAAACGCCTCGAAACGCGACTTGCAGATTCCCCTCGCCGCGAGCATCGCGTCCTTCAGGTACTTGCGCGGATCGAATTCGGTCCTGTCCTTGTTGAACGCGCGACGGATTGCGCCAGTCATCGCCAGGCGGATGTCGGTGTCGATGTTGATCTTGCGCACGCCGTGCTTGATGCCTTCCTGGATTTCCTCCACCGGCACCCCGTAGGTTTCCTTCATCTCCCCGCCGTTGTCACGGATCACCTCCAGCCAGTCCTGCGGCACCGAGGACGACCCGTGCATGACAAGATGCGTGTTCGGAATGCGCTGGTGGATGGCCTTGATGCGTCCGATGGCGAGGATGTCGCCGGTCGGCTTGCGGCTGAACTTGTAGGCGCCGTGCGAGGTGCCGATGGCGATGGCCAGCGCGTCCACGTCCGTCTGCATCACGAAATCGGCCGCCTGATCCGGGTCGGTGAGCAGCATGTCGTGCGTCAGCGCGCCTTCCGCTCCCGAACCGTCTTCCTTGCCTGCGCTCATGGTCTCGAGCGATCCCAGACAGCCTAGCTCGCCCTCCACCGAAACACCGACAGCGTGAGCCATGTCGACCACGCGGCGCGTAACCTCTACGTTGTAGTCGTAGGATGCCGGCGTTTTCATGTCCTCCATCAACGAGCCGTCCATCATCACGCTGGAAAATCCCGAGCGGATGGAGCGCTGGCAAACGGCCGGATTGGCGCCATGGTCCTGATGCATGACCACTGGAATGTGCGGATACATTTCCACTGCCGCTTCGATCAGATGCCGCAGGAACGGCTCGCCTGCATATTTGCGCGCACCGGCCGAGGCCTGCATGATCACCGGGCTGGACGTTTCGTGGGCGGCCTGCATGATCGCCTGGATCTGCTCCAGGTTGTTGACGTTGAATGCGGGAACACCATAAGAATTCTCGGCGGCGTGATCCAGCAGTTGTCGCAGTGATATGAGTGCCATTTATTATTAGATTCCTGATAGTCCCCGTTTGTCCTTACGACCGTCACGCCGTCACGGCCATTCCTACGGCTTGCGGCTTTCCCCGACCTTGACGATCTTCATGGTATTCGTACCGCCCGGCGACCCGATCGGTTCACCGAACGCCAAGACAATCAGGTCGCCCTTGTGCACCAGGCCTGCGGTAACCAGCTGGTCTTCGGCTTCCTGCAAGAGGTGGTCGCGATCGTGGCCGAGGTATTTGATCATCAGCGGATAGACGTCGCGGAACAGGCTCATGCGATAACGCGTCGAGACTTCCGGCGTCAGCGCATAAATCGGCACGCCGCAGTTTAATCGCGAAATCCACAATGCCGTCGAACCCGATTGCGTCAACGCGGCGATCGCCTTGACCTTCAGATGGTAAGCCGTGAACAGCGCCGCCATCGCGATGGACTGATCGACGCGCGTGAATACCCGATTGAGAAATTCCCGATCGAGCGTGAAGTCGGCCGATTTCTCGGCTTCGATACATATGCGCGCCATCGATTCGACGGTTTCAACGGGATATTTTCCGCTTGCCGTTTCAGCCGAGAGCATGACCGCATCGGTGCCGTCGAGCACGGCATTCGCCACGTCGGATACTTCCGCGCGGGTCGGCACCGGGCTGGTGATCATCGATTCCATCATCTGTGTCGCCGTGATCGTCAGTTTATTGCGCTCGCGTGCTGAGCGGATCATGCGCTTCTGCAATGCAGGTACCGCCGCGTCGCCTACTTCCACGGCGAGGTCACCGCGCGCCACCATGATGCCATCGCACGAATCCATGATCTCATCCATCGCGACGATGGCCTCGGTTCGCTCCATTTTCGCAATCAGCATCGAGCGCCCGCCGGCCGCGCGCATCAACTCCCTGGCCATGTACATGTCGGCGCCGCTTTTCGGAAACGACACCGCGAGAAAATCCGCTTTCATCGCCACGGAAGTTTTGATGTCCTCCATGTCCTTTGCCGTCAGCGCCGGCGCGGTGAGGCCGCCGCCCTGGCGATTGATGCCCTTGTTATTCGACAAAACGCCGCCGACGCGAACCGTGGTGGTGATGCGGCTGCCGAGAACCTTCTGCACGTCGAGCACCAGCCGGCCGTCGTCGAGCAAGAGCACCGCGCCGGGAGCCACATCGCGCGGCAATTCCTTGTAGTCGAGGCCGACCTGATGCTGGTCGCCCATCGCGCAATCCGAATCCAGCGTGAATGATTCTCCTTTGTTGAGCGTGATCCGGCCGTTTTCGAACTTGCCAACGCGGATTTTCGGTCCCTGCAGGTCGCACATGATGCCCACCGTGCGTTCCAGTGAGCGGGCAACTTCGCGCACCAGTTCCGCACGGGCCAGATGCTCCTCCTTGGTGCCGTGGGAAAAATTCATGCGGACCACGTCGACCCCACCCGCGATCATGCGCGTTAGAACGTCGCGATCGCTGGAAGCCGGCCCGAGGGTCGCGACTATTTTCGTGCTTTTTTGCATCATGCTTTTTTTTCGCGCGCTAGCCGGCCGCGCGCGCCTCGAGGATTTCAACAGCGGGAAGCTTTTTTCCTTCGAGAAATTCGAGAAAAGCCCCGCCGCCCGTGGAAATGTAGCCAATCTTGTCTTCGATGCCGTATTTCGCGATAGCGGCAACTGTGTCCCCACCGCCCGCGATCGAAAACGCGGCTGAAGCGGCAATCGCCTTCGCCAGGGTTTTCGTGCCTTCACCGAAGTGATCGAATTCGAACACGCCGACCGGACCGTTCCAGACAATTGTGCCGGCCTTGCCCAGGAGAACGGCCAGTTGCGCGGCCGTCTTCGGCCCGACGTCGAGGATCAGATCGTCAGCCGCGACGTCTTTCGCGGCTTTCACCGTCGCCTCGGCTGTGCCGGAAAATTCCTTGGCACACACCACGTCGACCGGGATCGGCACGCTGCCGCCTTTGGCTTCCATGGTGGCCATGATATTCCTCGCCTCATTGACCAGATCGGCCTCGGCCAGCGACTTGCCGATCGACAGGCCGGCGGCAAGCATGAACGTATTCGCGATTCCGCCGCCGACGATCAGCTGGTCCACTTTTTTCGCCAGCTCGCCGAGGATGGTGAGCTTGGTCGATACCTTTGAGCCGGCGACGATCGCAACCAGCGGACGCTTGGGCTCGCGCAGCGCCTTGCCCAGCGCATCGAGTTCGGCGGCAAGAAGAGGCCCGGCGCAAGCGACCGGCGCAAATTTCGCGATGCCGTGGGTTGTCGCTTCCGCGCGGTGCGCCGTGCCGAATGCGTCGTTCACATACACGTCGCATAGCGCCGCCATTTTTTTCGCCAGCGCATCGTCATTTTTTTTCTCGCCCTTGTTGACGCGGCAGTTCTCCAGCAGCACGATCTGGCCCGGTTTGACGTCCACGCCATCGACCCAGTTCGCCTTCAGCGGCACCGATATGCCAAGCAGCTCGGACAACCTCTTCGCGATCGGCGCGAGCGAGTCGTCGGGTTTGAATTCTCCCTCGGTGGGCCGGCCCAGATGCGAGGTGACCATGACCGCTGCGCCGGCCTTGAGCGCATGGAGCAGTGCCGGCACGGAGGCGCGAATGCGGCTGTCGTCGGTGATCTTTCCGGCATCGTCCTGCGGCACGTTCAGGTCGGCGCGAATGAATACGCGCTTGCCGCGCAGGTCGAGGTCGGTCATTCGCAGGATGGGCATGGCGTCGACTATCCGTTCAAGTGTTCAGGAACGAGAGAGGGCACAGCGCCCAGGCCTGGTATCGCCGCCTGTCCGTCCCTGTGCCCTCTGCCCGGAAAAATCGCCCTGTATTTATTTCGCGTTCACGAAAACAACCGTGGTATCGAGCATGCGGTTGCTGAATCCCCACTCGTTGTCGTACCAGGAGCATACCTTGACCAGGGTGCCTTCCGAAACCTTGGTCAGGGTCGAGTCGAATACGGACGACGCGGGGTTGTGGTTGAAGTCGACGGATACCAGCGGATCCGTGTTGTATTCGAGGATGCCTTTCAGCTCGGCACCGGCGGCCTGCTTTACCGCCGCGTTGACTTCTTCCACCGTGGTCGCGCGCTTCGCCACGAAGGCGAGATCGACAATGGAGACATTGATGGTCGGGACGCGCATGGCAAAGCCGTCCAGCTTGCCGTTCAGTTCCGGCAGCACCAGCCCCACCGCCGCGGCCGCGCCGGTCTTGGTGGGAATCATCGACATGGTGGCGGAACGCGCGCGGCGCAGGTCCGTGTGATACACGTCGGTCAGTACCTGGTCATTGGTGTAGGAATGAATCGTGGTCATCAATCCGTTGACCACGCCGATGCGGTCATTCAACGCCTTGACCATGGGGGCGAGGCAATTCGTCGTGCAACTGGCATTGGAAATCACTGTATGCGCGGCTTTGAGGACGCCGTGATTTACTCCGTAGACCACGGTGGCATCGACGTCCTTGTCGCCGGGCGCGGAAATAATGACTTTCTTCGCCCCCGCAGTCAGGTGGGCGCCCGCCTTGGCCTTGCTGGTAAACAAGCCGGTACATTCGAGCACGACGTCCACGCCAAGGTCTTTCCACGGCAACTCGGCCGGGTTGCGCTGGGCGCAGACCTTGATCTTGTCGCCGTTGATGACCAGGAAATCGCCGTCGACCGCCACGGTGCCGGGAAATTTTCCATGGGCGGTGTCGTATTTGGTCAGGTGGGCGTTGATTTTGGCGTCGCCCAGATCATTGATCGCCACGATCTGGATATCGTGCTTCTTGCCGCCCTCATAGTGCGCACGCAGGATGTTGCGGCCGATGCGGCCATAGCCGTTTATTGCAACGCGAATGGTCATTGCCGGGTCCCCCGATGAAAACCAGATTTTACTGCACTCGGCGCGCGGATCACAGCCATGGTGCGCTGCGACGGCGGCATACGTTGCGCGGGTACCGGCCGCCTCCTTATAGTAGGCAGGTGATGACTGCGGGTCCCTGCCAGCCGGGACTGCGGCCGTCCGCAGGACCCCCAAGAAAAATATCCAATATCACGAGGAGGAATTCATGAAACAACGCACGAAAATGGGAACGCTGTCCGCACTCGCGCTGGCAGTCGGAATTGCATTCGCGGTACCCGTCGCCGCAGGCGAAGTCGAAGTGCTGCACTGGTGGACTTCGGGCGGCGAGGCCAAGTCGGTCGGCGAACTCAAGAAAATTCTCGAGAGCAAGGGCGACAAGTGGAAAGACTTCGCAGTAGCCGGCGGCGCCGGTGAAACCGCGATGACGGTTCTGAAGTCGCGCGTGGTATCGGGACAGCCCCCGACCGCAGCGCAGGTCAAGGGACCGGGCATCCAGGAATGGGCGCGAGAAGGCGTCCTGGCGAACCTTGACGACGTCGCCGCGGCCGGAAAATGGGACTCGCTGCTCCCGCCGGTCGTCAGCAACGTCATGAAATATCAGGGCCACTACGTAGCTGTGCCGGTCAACGTGCACCGCGTGAACTGGATGTGG
>JAYVMZ010000290.1:0-12935 GCA_043758735.1 Betaproteobacteria bacterium | reverse complement strand
TTGAACTTGTCGAGTCGCCGGGGATGCCGAAGCAAGTGGCGCTTCGTGCGGGTACGCGTACCTTGCATCAGGATTATCCAGACGAATATCGCGCATTCCCGCCCGACGTCGAATTGCTGGACGCGCTCGCCCACGCAACGGGGGGGAAAGTTGCGCCATCCATCGCCGAAGTGTTCGCGCAGCAAGGCGACGAGAGCAGGGCCACCAAATCCCTATGGCCATGGTTTGCAGCGCTGGCATTGATTTTCTATTTGCTCGATATCGCCGTGAGGCGCTCGCCACTGGCCTGGCGCTGGCTCGAGGCCCAGCCGGAAAGCTAGCTGCGGGTTGCAACAAGCCGGAGGCAGATGCGGTTGCGGCCTTCGACGTAGCTGTAGTCGGCCTGTTCGGTCAGTCCGATGGTAATGAAGATGCCGAGGCCGCCGACGCGGCGTTCTTTTACGGTCGATTCAATATCCGTGCGCTTTCCTGCAGCGAGCGGGTCGAATGGCGGCGCAGAATCTTCGTAGATCAGATGGACGTCGCCCTGGTCTTCTTCGAAAGTGATGAAAACCGGGGCGTCGCTATCCCCTCTGTGGCCGTGATTGACTGTATTGGTGAATAATTCTTCGACAATTAACGTCAGTTTGTGGCGATCCTCGCGGCCAAGTTCGGCCGCCTCACCGAATTCGTCAATCAGTGCTTGGACCTGCTCAAAGGCTAGCAGCCGCGCGGGGAAGACGCGATTTAGGCGGTGCATGTTTTTCTCAAATTGCACAGGCATTTGCCACTTCCTGCAAAGGGCAGGCCCGCTGTTATGATGGTTACGTGCATGGTTCTTGCAGCAATATTCGGGACCGGCGATATTTGCCGACATTACGATTCAGAACCGGAGAAGGCAAAATGACCAAAGTATCGACGATCCAAAGAGATATCCTTGTTTTTGGCGTACTTTTACTGGCTACTGCGTGGACGTGCACGCACGCGTTTGCCGGCGATGCCGGACGCATCAAGGTATCCAGGGGTGACGTGCAGATCGAGCGCAACGGCAAATTGATGCCCGCGCCGGTCGGCGCCGTCATCGAAGTCGAGGATACGGTAAAAACTGGCGCGGACGGCTCGGTCGGCATTACCTTCCAGGACAACAGCCTGTTATCCGCCGGACCTAACAGCGAACTCGTGATTGAGCGCTTTGTGTTCGACAGTACGACCCACCAGGGCGAATTCGACACGCGCCTGAAAAAGGGAACGCTGGCCGTCGTCTCCGGCAAGATTGTCAAGCAATCCCCGGAAGCCATGCGCATCAAGACTCCCGCTGCGATCATGGGCGTACGCGGTACTGAATTCATCGTCAAAGTGGACGAACCCACCGCCAACTGATGAAGGGTGTTGTGCTCGTGTCGGCCACCGTCGCGGCGATGGTGGCCGGTTGCGCGCAGTTTGCATCCCAGCCGAGCGCGGCTCGCTGGAGCAAGTCCCATCAGCCGATCGAACCCGCGGCCTTGCGTTCGTCGGACCGGCCGCCGCGCAACGACCTGATGGTCCTGCTGCCAAAGCCGAACGGCAAGATCGGTGGCGTCGTCGTCAGGACCGATGGCGGCAAGGAAATCGTTCTGGACAAGGCCTATGCCGGTGCGCATATCGACGGTCCCGGCGAAATGCAATCGATCACGTACGGAGCCGATCGCGCCACGCGCGAGTTTTCTTCTGTCGTGGCGGCACTGCCTGGACGCCCCGCCACATTCTTGCTGTATTTCCGCGAAGGCAAGGACGAACTCACGCCGGATTCCGAGCGTGAGGTCGAACGCGTGTTTACCGAAATCGCAGCCAGGCCGTACCCGGAAATTCTCGTCATCGGCCACACCGACGCGGTAGGCAACGCCGAGTTCAACGACCACCTCTCGCGGCAACGAGCGCAGCGCGTGCGAGACGATCTGGTCAAGCGCGGAATCGCGGTCGATCACATCGAGGTGTCCAGCCGCGGCAAGCGGGAGCCGCTGGTGCCGACTTCCGAAGGCGTTTCCGAGCCCAAGAACAGGCGCGTAGAAATCAACGTGCGCTGAGCCTCGCGCGCGATAGATGAGCCGGGCTTGCATTCCGCTCTTCACGTTTCACCGCCATTCCAGCGCAAGGCCAGGATCGTAAGATCGTCCGAGCGCTCCATATCCTTTACGAAGGCGCGGACGTCGTCGCGCACTGCGTTGACGATTTGAATCGCCTCTGTTGCGCCGAACGAGGACTTCAATACGGTAAACAAACGCTGCTTTCCATAAAGTTCGTCGCCGGCGTTCATCGCCTCCGTGACGCCGTCTGTAAACAGACAAAGCGCCTCGCCGGGCAACAGACGGTAATTTTCCGGCAAGTAGGCATAGCCTTCGATTACGCACAGCGGCGGCCCGGCGTCGCCTTCGACCTTGACCGGAGTATTTTGGCCGGGACGCAGGCAGAAAGGAGGGTCGTGTCCGGCGTTGCACCAGTTCAGTTCGCCGGTCCTCAGATCCAGTATGCCGGCGAACACGGTCACGAACAGCATTTCGGGATTGTCGCGGGCGATCTCCGCGTTGGCTGCGCGCATGACTTCGCCGATGCCGTCGCCGTGCTCCATGCGCAGGGCCGTACTTTTGTACAACGCCTTGCTCACCGCCATGAATATGCTCGCCGGCAGGCCTTTGCCCGCCACGTCGCCGACCATGAAGAACAAACGATCGCCGTCGAGCTTGAAGAAATCATAGAGATCGCCGCCGACCAATTTCGCGGGTTCGATCAGGGCTTGCAGGCTGAAACGTGCATCGGCATAGAAATTGGCCGAAGGCGGCGGCAACATGCCCATCTGGATGCGTTGGGCCGCTTCCAGTTCGCCGGCCGCGCGCGCGGCCGACTCGCGCTCCGCCTGCAACGCCTGGCGCAATGTACGGCGTTGCCGGTCCGCTTCGGCGAGTGTGCCGGTCAGCATGACGCCAAACAATATCGTGCTGACCGCTACCGGCCACGCAACGTCGACCAGCAAGCGCTGCCAGTAATACAGCGCAAATCCGCCGGTCAGCAGGCCGGCGATCAGCACGGCGTAGATCAATGCCGCGATGCGCGGCTTAACGGCGGGAACGGCGAGAACAAGGATCAGTCCTGAAATCAGCAGGAGCATGCGCTCCATGTTTGCGAGATAACCCGGGCGCTGCAGCAGGCTGTCATCGAAAATGTTCTCGAGGATTTGCGCATGGATTTCGATGCCGGGGATGCGCTGGCCGGTGGGAACGGTCTGATAGTCGAGCAAACCCAGGGCGGTCGCGCCGATGAGCGCAATCTTGCCCCGCATCTGTTCGGGGTCGACGCGTCCGTGCAGTACGTCGGTCGCCGAAACAAATCGATCTTCGTCGTGCAGGCCGAAATGCACCCACACGGACCCGTCCGCGTTGGTCGGAATGAAGACGTCGCCGATGCCGATGCCCGTCACGCGATCCGGTTCGCCGACCGCGACGAAAGAGGGGATCTGGGTCGCGATGCGCAAGACCTCAATGGACAGGGCAGGGGTCAGCACGTCATTGACGGATGCCAGCAGCGGAACCCGGCGCACGACGCCTCCGCTTGGATCGACGCTCAGCAGCCCGTGGCCGCGGGCGGCAGCGTCCAGTTGTTCCAGGCTGCGCAGCGTTCCGGCGAAATGCCGCAGATGCGGGGTAGGGTCGCTCCCGCGAACTCGAAACGGCGCGGTGCGGCTGTTGGGGACGGCCGACCCTTTTTGCTCAACCCCGGCGATGCCGAGCGCCACGGGATGCCGGCGCAGCGTATCCGCCAGCACGGAGTCATTGCTCGGCAACTTCGCCAGGCGCTGGGCGAGTATTGAATCCAGCCTTTCGATCAGGCCAGCGATGCTGGCCGGCGACATGCGGTCGGATTCCGGCATCAGCACGTCCACGCCGATCGACGCGGGTTCGTTCTTCGCGATCGCTTCGATCAGATCCGCGACGGTTGTGCGCGGCCACGGCCATTGGCCGAGTTCCTGCAGGCTTTTTTCGTCGATGGCAACGATGACCGCGGGAGCCGAGGCGCGCTTGCGCGGCGCCACTTTCTGGTATCCGTCGAACAAAGCCATGCGCAGCTCGCTCAGGGCCGGCAGCGTCGGGAACAGCGAAAGCGCGAGCAGGACGACGAGCAGTGCCACGCCCAGCCGCCGGCCCTGGCCGCGGATCAGTACCGAGCGCAAATTGCGCGCGGTGCCTTTTTTCGGCGCGTTCATCCCGGGATTTTGGCCGGCTTCGGTCAAACGTCGATTTCCATGCCGTCGTAGGCCGCGGTGACGATCAGGGGCCTTTCGCTGCGGGTGAGCTTCTCGAAGCGGATGGTTTCATTGAGCACCGACTGGATTCGTTCGTCATTGAACGCCGGCTCGTGATGGAACATGCACAGGTGCTTGACGTTCGCCAGCTGCGCCAGCTCCACGCCCACCATGTTGCTCGAATGTCCCCAGTCCTCCTTGACCGACACCGCCTCGAGCAGCGAATACATGGCGTCGAAAATCACCAGGTCGGCATTGCGGAAGAAGGCGACGAAGTCTTCGGTTTCGGCCGGATCCTCAAGCTTGTGTTCGGAATCGGTCGAATACACGATCGCCTTGCCATCGCGCTCGAAGCGATAGCCGTAGGAATCGCCGGTATGGCGCTGAAGCTTTGGCGTCACCTGGTATCCGGCAATGTCGACGCTCTTGCCGGCCTCGAGCTTGATGAATTCGATCTTCGCCGAAAGGCGGGAGAAGTCCACCGGAAAACACGGCGCGGATTGCTGCAGCCGGAATGCCTCCTCCAGCACATCGTGGCAGCCGAATATGCGGATATGCGCGCTGGGGACGTAAGCAGGCGCGAAGAAAGGAAAACCCATGATGTGGTCCCAATGCACATGCGACATCAGCACGTTGACCACGAGCGGGCCGGACTTTTGCGCCGCCATCACGTGGCCGCCGAATGCGCGCGCTCCGCTGCCCATATCGCAGACCAGGAATTCGGTGCGCCCAGTCTCGATCTCGACGCAAGGCGATTGCCCGCCGTAGGTCTGCGCGATGGAGAAATCCAGATCGTTGTCGATGAAGGCCCGCGCCTTCTCCGGCGTATCGACGCCCTTGGCGATGGCCAGCGAAAGCGCCGTTTCAACCTTGCGGCGGATATCGGCCGACGTCAGCGCGACCGGGATGGAACCGCGCGTTCCCCAGAAACGTACCAGCATTGCCTGCCTTTACGCCTGGTAGGCCTTGAGGGCCACGGGCGAGAGCTTGGCGATCGCTTCCTGCACCGTGGCGAAGGTGTCGAACACCAGCGTAAAGCGGCTAATCTCGAAAATCTCCTTCACGACCGGCTGCATGGCCGCGACGACGATCGTCCCGCCCCGCGACTTCGCCTGTTTCTCCGCCAGCATGAAGCAGCGCAGCCCCGCGCTGCTGATGTAATCGACCCCGGCGAGATCCAGCACGACTCGTTCGCCGTCGCTCTTGCAGCGCTCGATGAAAAGCGCAAGGCCGTTGCGGAAGTCTTCGCTGTTGGCGTGGTCTATCCGTCCCTCGGGCGAGAGCACGAGGACATCGCTGTAGGTTTTATTTTTGATTTCCATTTTACCGTCCCGAACGCGATCGCGAGCCGGCGGGAGGCCGGCGACCGTACGCGTGTCGCATGCAAAGGCAAGTCGCGTGCCGGCCATCGGACCTGCCCCACTGGAGCAGACGCTTCCCCCCTGGAAGCGCGTGTCTGTGCAAACGGCGCGGGTGCCTATATTAAACCCGAAAACGGGTCGCGGCGGCGCTGGGCTGGAAATCAGGAAAAGACGGGGAAGGTCTCGAATTTGCCGGACAGTAGCTGTTCGGCATCCTTGCAGCCGAGCCAGCCGTCGATCACGCTGGCATAGACGCGACGAAAATCCGTGGTGTAGACCAAGTTATCACCTTCATCCAGCTTGGTAAGACTTGGGGCCTGTCCGTAGTGGCCGCCCTTGACCGGCTTGCCAATGACGTACATGTGGTTGGCCGTGCCGTGGTCAGTGCCGAGGCTGGTGTTTTCCGGCACGCGGCGACCGAACTCGGAGAACACGAGCACGGTGACGTCGTCGCCGCGCCCGATGCGGTCCATGTCCTTCACAAAGCCCGCGACCGCGTCGGAAACATAAGTGAGAAGGCGCTGGTGCAGGTCGGATTGCTGGACGTGGGTATCGAAGGCGTTATGGCGATAGGCGGTGTAATAAAGGCGCGTGGGCATGCCGGCCGCGATCAGGGAAGCGATCTTCGGCAATTGCACTGGCACGATGCCGTAGTCGACCGGCGTCTTGTAGCGAGTCCACGCGTCGCGCACCAGTTGCGAAGCCTCGCGCGCGCTCTGCGCTATATCCAGCAGGTAATGTTTCGAAGCGCTGGCCTCGGGATCCATGTCGGGCGCGCGATCGAGCAGCGGACGTTCCTGGTACAGGCCTTTGCGCCCGAACTTCTCCGGGTCGTCGAACACCACCGGAACGTGCTCGCGCGCGCGCACGGCCAGCGACTGCACCTCGTCGATATTGACAATTAAATTGGGCGTCGCGCGCGTGTCGATCGCGTCGGCCACGCGTCCGATCCAGCCGTATTCTTCGCCGCTGTTGGGCGCGCCGGTGTGCCAGTAGGCCATCGACGTGAAATGTGAGAAAGAAGGTTGCGTGTAGCCGCAGCCGTGCACGACAGCCATCCTGCCGTCCTTGTACAGCCGTTCGAATCCCGCCATGCCTGCGTTGAAGCCATAGCGGTCGTCGATCTTGCGCAGCTTGTCGGAACGGATTCCGATCTTCGGACGATGGCGGTAGTAGGCGTCGTCCGCGTAGGGCACGAGCGTATTCAACCCGTCGTTGCCGCCGGACAGCTCGAGCACGACCAGGATCCTGTTCGAAGGCTTGGCGTCCGCGGCCATTGCGCGCGAAAACACCAGCGGCATCGCGCTCGCGCCAAACGTTGCAAGGCCCGCTCGCAGGATTTCGCGCCGGGTCCAGGGTTTCATAATTGAAGGTTTGGTCATCATGGTCTTGTCTTTCTCGGTCCGCCCGCCCGCGAGGAAAGCGGGCAAATTAACTATCCTAGTTGGTATTCCGGCAACGACAGGATTACATGCAGCGTCGTGCGCAACGGTTCTTCGAGAAAACTCGCTGCTGTCGCGAGGTCGCTCGTGCCCAGTTCGTTCTCCAGGAACTTTGCGATGCGCTCGTGCGTGCTTGCATCCAGCGGCACAGAAATGAAACGCGCCAGCATGTAGTCGGCGGCCTCGCGCGCTGTCTTGCAGCCCGCACCCAGCACCATCGACGACAGTTCGATTTGCGCCGTATCGCGCGGGATAGGTTTTACTTTCTGCAACGCCATCTGCCAGCCGCGGAAGCTCGCCAGCCGGGTGTTGAATTCTTCGTCGCGATCCGCCTGCATAGACATCGAAGTTACTTCCTTGGCTTCGGGCTTGGTGGCGCTGGTCACATCCTGACCCAGTGCCAGCTTTTCGTTGACCGCGCCGATCTTGTAATCCGTCAGCGGATAGCGGTCCGGTGGCAGGAAATTGATGTCGGGATACAGCGTGTCGTAAACGAAATTGCCGCGTGCCAGCAGCAGGCCCGGCGTGATCCAGCTCTTGCCGTTGGCCCAGCCCGCGACTGTCGGTGGATAGAGCAGTTTCTGGCCAAGCGCTTCGGTCACGTCGTTGAAATCAGGCACGCCCGGGACTTTCGTCAAGCCCATTTTCTTGTAGGTCGAGATCACCAGTTCGACCGGGGATTTGATGTGGGTCGCCATCGATTCCGGGCTGTAGAAATCCTTAGACAGGAATATTGTTTCGAGCAGTGGCGCGATTTCGTAGTTCGACTGCCGCAGCTTCTTGCCGAGCGCCAGACGCAGTTCGGGCGTAAGGTCCTGGCGAACGAAAAAGCGGTAAATCTTGCCCGCAACGTATTCGCTGGTGACCGGCTGCGACAGGATCACATCGATGACGTCGATGCCGTCGAAGCTGCCCTGCTTGCCGAAGAAGGTTTTGGTTGTCGCATCGTGTTTTTCCGGCGTGATCACGAAATCGAGGTCGACGAAATTCCATCCGGTGAAGGCTCGCGCGGCTTCGCGAATGTCGGTTTCGCTGTAGTTGCCCACGCCCATCGAGAACATTTCCATGATCTCGCGCGCGAAATTCTCGTTCGGCGCGCCCTTCACGTTTACGCCGGCGTCGAGGAACGCCAGCATTGCCGGATCCTGCGCGACGCTGATCAGCAGAGTACGGAAGTTGCCGGTGCCTTGCGCACGGAACAGCTCGTTCTGCTTGAGCATCTTGCGATAGTCGCGGACCTTCTCTTCGCTGGTGGCGAAATGCCCGTGCCAGAACAGCGCCATTTTCTCCTCGAGCGGACGATTCGTCGCCAGCATGCGATCGGCCCACCAGTACGCAACGCGATTGGTCTCCAGTCGGCTTGCCCGCAACCAGTAGAAGAACTTGTTGGCCACCGGTTGCAAGCGGCGGTTGCCGGTCGGCTTGACCTTGATGCCCATCGATTCGCCGGTTTCCTTGGCGAGGTCGGTGGCGGCGGGGCGCGAGGCGGGGAAGGGTTCCAGTCCCGGATCATGGGCGCCGGAGTCATCGAACGCCGGAAGGTCGTTCGGAATGTTCTTGTGATACACCAGCGTCTTTACTGCCGCTTTGGGCGTCATGGCAGCGAACCTGGCGATTTCCTGCGGGGTCCCGCCGAAGCCCGCGCGCTCCAGCAGATGCGCCGCGCGTTCCGTATTCCAGTCTTGCGGGCCGATCGGCGTCAGGTCGCCGGTCCAGTTGGCCGCCGCAATACAGGCGATCGGGGTAAAAAGCAGGGCAAGCGGAACGAGCCCGCCGGCCGGATGGCGTATGGTCATCATTGTGTCCTTGTGTCCTTCTTGAATTCAGGTATTCCGCGGTGGCGACATTTTCAGTTATCCGCATTAAACCGGCCCAGCGCAAAAGCCGCAATCATGATTTTCATGACGGAGCTTGACGTAGCACGGACGCGAGAGTAGTTTCGGCGCGCTTCAAAACCAAAACAACTATTATCAGCCGGTTTCCCTAGCCTTGGGTACCACCTTTTCCCTGCTTGCGGTCGGATTCTTCCTCGGAATGCGCCACGCGACCGACGCCGACCACGTGATCGCCATTTCCACGATCGTCAGCCGGCAACGTTCGATGCGCGGTGCCGCCATGATCGGCGCGATCTGGGGACTCGGACATACGCTGACGGTCATGCTGGTCGGCGGGGCGATCATCCTGTTCACGATAACCATTCCCCCGCGCGTCGGGCTGGCGATGGAATTCGCGGTTGGCGTGATGCTGGTGCTGCTAGGCTTCCTGAACCTTACCGGATTGAATCTCTGGATTCGCGACAATGTTGCGCCGGGATCCCCCCTTCATGGGCATACCCATGCCCACGGTGATTATGCCCATAGCCACGTCCATGGCCATGAGCAGGGCGCGCACGGACATAAAGAGGAACAGACGCCGCAGGCATGGCTCGACCGCAAGCTCGGCGGCATCGGCCTGTACCAGGTTGCGCGGCCCCTGGTGGTGGGCATCGTGCACGGGCTCGCCGGCTCCGCGGCAGTCGCCTTGCTGGTCCTGACCGCGATCGACGATCCCAAGTGGGGAATGCTCTATCTGTTCCTGTTTGGTGTGGGAACCGTTGTCGGCATGATGCTCATCACGGCGGCTATCGCAGCGCCTTTCGCCTACTCCATGGGGCGGTTTCCGCGCTTCAATGCTTACCTGCGCGTCGCGTCGGGATTGTTGTCGCTGGGTTTTGGACTGTTTTTAATTTATTACATTGGCTACGTGGACGGCTTGTTTGGCGCCAATCCGAAGTGGTCACCACAGTAAGACAAGTCATTAAATTTTAAGAGATAGCTAGTGCGCCGCAGCATTGACGCTCTACCATTACAGGATTAGATTCGCGCGATGCAAACAGAGGGGAGCGGGTCGCAGCGTACGGCCCGGGTAGCAGCGGTTAAAGGTTTCGGTGTCGGTGCGCTGGTTGTTGGACTGATCGCGCTGATGGCAGTCGCGGCATTTCGCGAAACGGCCGGGCCGAAACCACAGCAGGTCGCAACCACCACTGAAGCCAATCATGTCGAGCGTCCCGCGGTTACGGCTGAAGAAGAAGCTTACGCGCGTGCGCTGTGGCCAATACATGCGCAAGTGAAACAAGACGCGGTGAAAATGACTTTCGCAGGGCTGGCGTACAAGATGGGTGACATCAAGCGTGAAGCAGTCAGGCAGCGCGTCGCGCCGCTTACGCCCGCGTTCGACTCTGCAGCCTCGGCCCTGAACAAATTGCACCCGCCCGCATCGATACGGGAATTGCACGGCGAGTACCTCGAAGCCATCAAACTTTATCGCGATGCATCGGTGATCATGGTCAAGGTCGCGGCGGATGGGCGTGATGCCCATCTGGTAGGCGCGCAGTTGTTGTCCGAGAAGGCCTCGGGGTTGACGTTGAAAGTCGGAGAGACGCTGTGGCCGGGCGAATTCAAGCCGAATTGATCGGCAAGGTTTTGCAGTGCCGGTATGAACGCAGTCGAAAGTGGGAATTCAAGAAGTTGTAAACAGGCAGTCCAATCGTCAAGGAGGGGTTAGAAGATGAATAACAGTCTAAAAAAAGCAGTGATTGCAGCGAGTCTGGCTGCATCGGCGCTGGCGGCTCCTGTAGCCCAGGCAGCCGACGTATGTTCCGTCTGGCTGGTTGAAAACAGCCGGTTCATGGGCGTACCGTTCGGCGCGTTCATGCCGGATCGTGCCTTCGTGCCGGGCAGCACCAACAAGAGCAACAACATCAACACCGTGGATCTGCCGGTCAACGTCGGCGTTATCAAGTGCGGCAACGAACTGATGCTGTACGACGCGGGCTGGAACCAGACCGAGTACCACAAGGCAACGGGCACCGACCACTGGTCTCCGCTGTCCAAGCAGATCGCGCAACTGGGCTTTGACGCCAAGGACGTGAAGAAGATCATCGTCGGTCACGGCCACTGGGATCATGCCGGTTCGCTGGACGAATTCCCGAACGCGATTCTGTACATTCAGAAAGAAGAATTGCGCGGTATCGAGTGGGCGTTGAACTATCCCGGCCACGAGCGTATCCGTGCCGTGAACGACTCGCCCGGCGGTTGCGCCCGTACCCCGGCCTGCGGCTACCCCTCCAAGACCATGGACTCGATCTACGGCAAGGTTCTTAAGGGCAAGGCAGTAATCGTCGACGGCGAACTGGAAGTTGTCCCCGGCGTGAAAATTCACCCGGCGTTCCGCGCCCACACGGCCGGCTCGCAACTGCTCGAAGTTCCGACTTCGATCGGCAAGCTGGTGTTCGGCAGCGATGCTTATTCCTCCTGGGAAGGCATCCGCGACTGGAACATCGCCAACCCGCAGCAAACGGACACCGTGCAACAGTTCCTCGCCTATGAACAGTGCTACAAGATCACCGGCGGATACCAGAACTGCGTGTGCGCTCACGAGCCGCTGTCCTACACCGAAGGCTACCCGCTCACCAAGAATTCCTGGGTGGGCATGAACGGTGGCCGCCTCGCGGAAATCGCGCTGGCACCCGGAGAAAAGTCGCGCAAGAAGTAGTACCTGACTGAAGGTAGTACACTTCGATGCGAGGAGCCGGGTTTCGGCTCCTCGTATTTTTTATAGGTTTGAACACGAACATCCCATAGTGTTTTTCCGCCTGCTCTGCTTCCTGTCGTTGCTGCTTGTCGCCGGATTCGTCGTGCCGGCCCACGCGCACGATCCCAGCGCGTGGGGTGGACTGTTCCGATCCCGCGACTTCGGTGCGAGCTGGTTTCCTGCCGATGCCGGTCTGTTTATCGGCGGCGCCCTCGGTGTCGCGATCCATCCGAAAGATCCCGCGCAACTGCTCTATGGCACGGACGCGCGCCTGTTGCGTTCCAGGAACGGCGGGCGCGACTGGACCACTGAGGCGGCAACAACGATGGCCGGCGCCGTGTTCGCGGTTGGATTCGACGCGGACGGGAAAAGCGCGCTGGCTTCCAGCGGTACCCGGATCTACCTCGCGGAAGACGGCGCGAACTGGCAGGACATCCTCGCTCCCGGAGGGGCGGCGCCAGCGCGCGCTTTCGTGCGCAGCTTCGCGGCAGCGAATCGCATTTATCTTGCCGGCGCCCACGGATTGTTCGTCAGCGACGACAAGGGACGGACCTGGACCAAGTCGGGCGACACCGTGTTGCCCGACAATGCAATCGTTTCATTGCTGGTCACGCCGGGATCCCGGGAAAATGTTTATGCCCTCGTCGAGGGCAACATCTGGCTGAGCTCCGATGGCGCACGCAGCTGGAGCATGCGAGGCAATGGGCTGCCGGCCGGCCGCGTCGATGCGCTTTCGGCCGATGTCGGGAAAACCGGACGCTTGTGGGCCGCCGCCTCCGCGCAGGTCTTCTTGAGCGACGATGCCGGATCGACCTGGGCGAAATACGGCAAGCCGATGGTCGACGCCGGGATTTCCGTGCGCGGACTAGCCGTATCCGAAGACGGCGGCATCCTCCTGCTTGCAACGCATCGCGGCATGTTCCACAGCACCGATCGCGCGCAAACCTGGAATCAGGTCGAGAGCACGCTGCCGGTCCATCTCGAGTCCGGGATGCTGATGCGCGATCCGCATGATCCCTACACACTGTATGCGGGGTTCTCGCTGAGTCCTTATGAGGAGATGTGGCGGCGCGCGGAGCAGGGCGGCTCGCTGCTCGCGCAACTGGATCCGGTCAGCCTCGCCGGCGGACTGGCGTTTCTCGTTTTCCTGATTTTCATTGGCATCATTGCCACTCGATGGCTGGTGCGCCGTTACCGCGGCGTCGATGCTGTTCCCCGTTTACGTTGAAGGATCAATCGATGAATTCCAGCCAATCCACCGCGCGCAATGTCGGCATCATCGTCGTCGCGGTTGTAGTCATTGTCGCC
>JAYVMZ010000289.1:0-7677 GCA_043758735.1 Betaproteobacteria bacterium | reverse complement strand
TCGCGGCGTTTACTGGACGAAGCCGGGGAAGTATCGGAGTACGCGACGGGCACCAGTTTCACGCTCTGCGTCAGTGGCGTGTAGCACACCCCCACGTCGGCGCAACCCTGGGAAACGGCTTTCAGGATAAAGCCTGCGGCCGGGATCGAAGACTCGAGCGGCAATTCAAACACCAGTCCGCCGCGATAAGTCTCGACCTTGCCAAAGAACTCGTCTTCCTTTACGGCGCCGGCGGGCAAACGCGGCGAGCCGACTTTTACCGGCCCTTGCGTCGCGGCAAAGTGAAACCGTTCGCGGTACAGGTAGTAGCCGTCCGCGATCTGATAGCGCACCTGAACGGTCTGCGCGTCGACCATCTGTGCCGAAAAGCGGAAGGCCAAGTCGGGCTCGAGAAGGTCCTCGTCTGCAAATGCCGGCGCCGGGACGAGCGGCGGCAGAATCGCCAACAGCAACGCCGCGAGTCGTTTTGCAAGGAATTTCATCTGGCAATCATCGTCTTTGCGATCCTGCGTTTCATGGGCCGGTGGATTCCGCCGCCACCCAATCCAGATAGGCGGGCAACCCGTTGCCTGCCGGAACGCTCACGATTTCGGGGAGCTGGTACGGGTGATTGGCGCGAATCACTTCTTCGAGGCGAGGATACGCAGAGCGGGTCGTCTTGATGAGCAACGGAACTTCCGTGGCCGCCTCAATCTTGCCCTCCCACCGGTATATGGACTGGCATTCGGCGAGAATGTTCACGCATGCCGCGTGGCGATGCTCCACTAGCAAGGCCGCCAGCCGTGTTGCCGCTGCCCGATCAGGCAGATTGGTCAATACGATAACCACATTGCAGTTGTCGACAGCCATGCAATCCCTTTGATTACGCAATTCCCTGTGCGCGAGCGCACTGTTCAAGGCGCCTTCGTCGCTTCCCAGGCCGCCACGACGCCCAGTTGCGCTGTGGGATAGCGCAAGCGGACGCGCAACTCCTTCTTCAATCGGCCATTGGCAAGTCGCCGCGATTCCCGCATGAACGACAGCTGGTTCTCCGAAAGCTGCGTCTGTGCGACCTCCCAGCTCACGCGCGGCGGACGCGGCAGGTCGAACTGGTTTGCCACCATGTCGAAATACTCACCCATCTTCATCCAACAGTCGTCGGACGCGTTGTAAGCGCGGCCACCGCGTCCACGGGACAAGGCCGCCAACACAGTACGTGCCAGATCGTCGGCGTGGATGTGGTTCGTATACGGATCGCGCGCCGGCGACAATGCAGGCGTGCCCGCCTTGAGGCGCGCAATGGGAAGCCGGGCGGCGGAATAGATACCCGGAACACGCAGAATGCTGACCTGGACGCCGGTTTCGGCGCCCCAGGCGCGCATCTGCCTTTCCGCATCGAGGCGGCGCCGGGCGCGATCGCTCGATGGCAGCGCGCGGCGCGTTTCGTCGATTACATCGCCGCCGCAGTCGCCGTACACGCCGCTGGTACTGATGTAGACCAGGCGCTGTGGTAGACTGCCGCCCTTCGCGAGGGCCCGTATCAAGTTGACGGTTCGCGTATCGCGAGTGCCCGAACCCGGCGGTGGCGCGAGATGCACGACGTCCTGGGCGAGCCCGGCGATTCGTTCCAATGTTTCCGGACGATCCAGGTCCCCCGACACCGGCATGACGCCTTCCGCGCGCAGTATGGAGACGCGATCGTGCGAGTGGGTAAGCGCGTAGATGCGCCAGCGACCCCTCAGTACTTTCGCAAGGCGCAGGCCGATGTCTCCACAACCGATGATCAACAATCGTCTCATGCGTTTATTTTAACCCGGACCCCGTTTGGCTTCGGCAGAGTATCGACGTTATGTCCCATCAGGTAACAATCAAACCCAGCAATCACGTTTTCACCTGCGGTGACGACGAGACCGTGCTTGCCGCGGCGTTGCGCGAAGGCTTTACGCTTCCCTACGGATGCCGCAACGGCGCCTGCGGGGCGTGCAAGGGCAAAATCCTCGAGGGCAGCGTGAACTATGGCAATCCACAGCCCTATGTTCTGGCGGAGTTCGAAAAGAAAGCGGGGTCGGCGCTGTTCTGCCAAGCCAGGCCGCTGACGGACCTGGTTATCGAAGCGCGCGAGATCCGCGGCGTCGGCCAACTCGACATCCGCAAACTGCCCTGCCGGGTGCAGGAAATGCGCCGGGTCGCGCCCGACGTCATCGTCTTGAAGCTGAAGCTGCCAGCAAACGAACGCGTCCAGTTTCTCGCCGGGCAATACATCGACATCCTCATGAAAGACGGCAAGCGCCGCTCCTATTCGATGGGCAACCCGCCGCACGACGACGAATATATCGAACTGCACGTGCGCAACATGGCCAATGGCGCCTTCACCGAGTCTGTCTTCAACAAGATGAAGGAAAAAGACATCCTGCGCTTCGAAGGTCCCCTGGGCACATTCTTCATGCGCGAGGATTCGGACAAGCCGATGATCCTGGTTGCCAGCGGTACCGGCTTCGCCCCGATCAAAAGCATCATCGAGCACGCATTCAAGATGGGCACCACGCGCCAGATGGTGCTTTACTGGGGAGGCCGCCGTCCTGCCGACCTGTACATGGCTGAGCTCGCCGGAAAATGGCAGCAGGAGCACGACAATTTCAGTTTCATCCCGGTGATTTCGGATGCCTTGCCGGAAGACACCTGGACTGGGCGCACCGGATTCGTCCACAAAGCCGTAATTGAAGACCTGCCCGACATGTCGGGATACCAGGTGTACGCCTGCGGCGCGCCGGTGGTCGTCGAATCGGCGCACAAGGAATTCACCACCTTGTGCAAACTGCCGGAAGACGAGTTCTACTCCGATGCCTTCACGCCTTCGGTCGATCCCAAACCAGCTACAGCTTAGGGCTCTGGATCTGCACGCCTTGACCTAACCGCTGTTGCGCAAGCCGGCGGCGATGCCATTGAGCGTAAGCAGGATCGCGCGGCGGGTGCGCTCATTGGTGTCACCCGCGCGGTAACGCCGGAGCAATTCGACCTGCAGGTGATTGAGCGGATCGATATAAGGCGACCGGTTGCGCAGGCTGCGTGACAGCGCCGGATTCGCCTCGAGCAATTCGCTCTGACCAGTAATGGCCAGCAGATAGCGCACCGTGCGGTGCCATTCGTCCTGGATCTGCCCGAATATGGCGTCGCGCAGTTCCACGTCCGTCACCAATTCCGCATACCGGGACGCGATGCTGATATCGCTCTTCGCCAGCAGCATGTCCATGTTCGAAAGCAGGGTGCGGAAGAACGGCCATTCCTGGTACATTTTTTTCAGCAATGCGATTCCGGCGTCGCCGCGTCTTCCCGCCATTTCTTCGACCGCCGCGCCGAAGCCGTACCAGCCGGGCAGCATGATGCGCGACAGCGACCACGAGAATACCCAGGGAATCGCGCGCAGGTCTTCGATGCGATCGGTCTTTTTGCGTGAAGCAGGCCGGCTGCCGACATTCAAATCGGCAATTTCCTTGATCGGCGTAGCGCTGCGGAAGAACTGCACGAATCCGGGCGTCTCGTAAACCAGCTTCCTGTAGGAGGCAAACGCCGTCCCACTCATTTCTTCCATGAGTTCGAGGTAGATGGGCTGGCCTGCGCCCTCATGCTTGAGCATCGTCGCTTCAAAGGTC
Source organism: Betaproteobacteria bacterium (assembly GCA_043758735.1). Lineage (GTDB taxonomy): Bacteria > Pseudomonadota > Gammaproteobacteria > Burkholderiales > JACQAP01 > JACQAP01. The sequence continues at coordinate 4,048 of JAYVMZ010000289.1, read as the reverse complement.
GCCGCCACCAGCGTTTCCAGATTGCGCCGCCCGATTTCCGGGTCGGAGTACTTGCTGGCAATCACTTCGCCCTGCTCGGTAATGCGGATCTGTCCGGCGACGCTCCCGGGAGGTTGCGCGAGGATGGCCTGGTAGCTCGGGCCGCCGCCGCGGCCGACCGATCCGCCGCGGCCGTGAAACAGCCGCAGCTTCACGCCGTGGCGCTCGAACACCTTGACCAGTTCGACTTCCGCCTTGAACAGCTCCCAGTTCGCAGTGAGGAAACCGCCGTCCTTGTTGCTGTCGGAATAACCCAGCATCACCTCCTGCACGCCGCCGCGGCTCGCCAGCAGTTGGCGGTAGTAAGGATCGGAGAACAAATCATCCATGATCGGACCGCAACCCCGCAGATCGCCGATGGTCTCGAACAACGGAATGATGTTGAGTTCCAGGCGCGGGTTTTCTCCCGGATGCAACAAGCCAGCTTCCTTGAGCAGAAGGGCAACTTCGAACAGGTCACTGACGGCGTCGGCCTTGGAAATGATGTAGTTCGGCAGCGCCTGGCCACCAAACTGGCGATGCATCTCGCCGGCGGTATCGATGATCGCCAGTTCCTTGGCGACGTCTTCGCTGTATTGCAAATACGGCGAGCGCAGCAGCCGCGGCATCTTGAGTTCCTGCAGCAGCCACTCGCGGCGCGTCGTTTCGTCCAGTTCCGCATAGCCCGGCTTGCGTGCGCCCAGCGCGAAGAGTTCGGCTACGACCTCCTCGTGCACGCCACTGTGCTGGCGCATGTCCAGCGGCGCCAGGTGAAAGCCGAAGATGTCCGCGGCCCGCAGCAGATTTCGCAACCTGCCGCGCGCCACGCGCTTCGACCCGTTCGCTGCGAGCGAATCCGCCAGCACCGCCAGGTCCCTGGCAAATTCGGCGTTGTCCGCGTACGGCTGCGCACCGGCGACCGCGGGACGATCGGGCACGCGGTGACCGAGCGCATGCGAGGTGGCGGAAAGCCGGGCATAGATACCGGTCAATGCCCGACGGTAAGGCTCGTCGCGGCGATGCTCGGAAACGTCCGGCGAACGCCCCGCCAGTTCGTCGAGTGCCGGCGTGGTTTCGACAATGCGGATCGACTGCGACAACTCCCCGCCCAGTTGATGCAGTTCATCGAAATAGAAATCCATTGCCGTCGTGGAATGGCGCGTCAACGCGTGCCGCATCACGTCGGCAGTCACGTACGGATTGCCGTCGCGATCGCCGCCGATCCAGCTGCCCAGCTTCAGGTAATTGGCTGTCCCGATCCCGCCGATGTTGCGTTCCGCCAGAAGGTCTTCGATTTCCGCGTAGAGCCGCGGCACCTGGCGCAGGAACGTGTAACGGTAGTACGACAGGCCGTTCTCGATCTCGTCGTTTACCGTCAGGCGCAACTCGCGCAGGATGCGCGTCTGCCACAGGGTGAGCACCACGCGGCGCAGCGCCTCTTCGTTGCGCACCAGCTCGTCGGGCGTGAACTGTATGCGGTCGCGCTCGGTCAACAGGCGCGCGATCTCCAGCTGGCAATTGAGAATGCTCTTGCGTTGCACCTCGGTCGGATGCGCGGTCAGCACTGGCGAGATCAGCGCATTGGAGAAGAATTCCGAAACCTGATCCGCCGTGATGCCTTCCTCGCGCGCGCGGCCTAACGCCAGCGCCAGGCTGCCTTCCTGTGGCGCCGAGCCCGCAATGAGGTGGGCACGGCGGCGGCGGTTGTGATGCTGGTCCTCGGCGATGTTGGCCAGTTGCGAAAAATAGCTGAACGCCCGTACCACGGCGACGGTGCGTACCGGATCGAGCTTGTTGAGCATCGCCTCGAGCTCCCGCTTCGCGTCCGGATTGCGGTCCCGACGGAAGCGGATTGCGTTCTGCCGCGTGCGCTCGATCAAATCGAATATCGCCTCGCCTTCCTGTTCGCGCAAGGTGTCGCCGAGCATGCGCCCGAGCAGGCGGATATCCTCCCTGAGCGGCGATTCCTTGTCGGCGACATCCCGATTCTGTGGAGCATTCATAGGAAACGTTCAATCATGGTTTCGCCGCGTCGTGCTTGCGGCCCGGAAATAAGGCGGAACAGGCAAAGGTGCGCACTTTCCCATCAAGCAAACGTTGCGCCCGCCTGAGAACGGAATCATTTTCCTAGACAACTCAAGGCATTGAATATTATTTAACGGTCGCGGCCCGCCCCTGTCGCGCAATAATTGTGCACGCAATCAGACCACTGGCCGTCTGCGCCCGCCGCCGTGCTGCTTCAATTGTTCGAGCGTGACCGCCAGCGCTTTCTGGTATTCGACTGCGGCTTCGGCGGACTTGCCCTCGCGCTCCAGCAGGCGTCCGAGTTCAAGGTGAGCCGAATGCGTTGGCTCGATCGACAAACTTGCCTCGAGATAGCTGCGCGCCTTTCCCCACAACCCCTGGCGCGCGCAAAGCCGTCCCAGGGTCAGCAGCAGCACCGCATCGTGCGGATGCTTCTGCAGCCACATTTCCGCCCGCTCCAGTTGCTGCCGTACGTCCGTGCCGAGGCACTCGGAATAGGTCGCCAAAAGCGACGCATCCCACTGGCGCTCCAGACCTTCCTCGACGATCCGATGCGCATCCTCGCATCCGCCCAGTGCAATGAAAGATTCGGCTGCAGTCGCGGCAACGCGCGAATCCTGGCGGTCTTCCGCGGAAAGCCGGTCCCAATAATCCCGCAGCGATTTGTCGTCCACCGCCTGGCGCTTGAGGCTTTCGATCACGGCCTGGCGTCGCAGTTGCGCCACGATCGGGCGCTCGAACACCCGGCGCTTTTCCAGTTGCGGAATCAGCGCCAGCACTCTTTCCCAGTTCATCGCCATCTGCTGCGCGCGCAGTTCGAGGCGCAATGCTGCGGTATGTTTCTCCGGCAGTTTCTTGAGCACATCCAGCGCATCGTAGTAGCGGCGCTCGTCGAGGAGCATTTCGGCCTGGGCCATCAGCTTCATGGCGTCTTCCTTGGAATCCGCGCCGGAAGATCTCGCGAGGTATTTGTCGCGCGTGGCAAATGCGCGCATGCCGTGCGCGGCACGCGCGGCAAGCATTGCGGAAAGCGCGGGCGATTCGCCGGCCTTGAGCGCAGCCGATGCCGCTTTTTCCGCACGGCCAAAGCGGCCCTCGAAAAAATTGATCAGGGCCTCGTTGAAAGTTTCCCGGGCGCGGCTTTGCGATCGCCGCTTCTGGAAGGCACGCACCCTGGCGGGCATGGTCGCCGTGACGATGGTCGTGCGCACCACGACGTAGGCGAGAACAAAAACGGCAAGCGCGATGATGATCGCAAGGTTGAGCGAAAGCTCCACCCGCCAGGACGGCAGCACCACCAACACGTAACCGACGTCATGGCGTGCCCATATAACCAGGCCGACCGCAAACCCGAACAGACCCAGCCCCCATAAAAGCGCCCGCATCAGGTCACCTTGCCGGGTTCAGGACGCATGGCTCAACGCAGCGTGCGCTCGCGCACAAGCTTGAAATTGCGCGCGGCATCCAGGCTTGCGGAAATGTCCGGCAACGGGCCACCGACGTCGGACTGGAGCAGTTGCTTCAGCGTGGATTGTGCATCCGCCACGGTCTTGTTACCGCCATCGTAATAGTGGGCCAGCCATTCGGAAGCCGCCTTCAGGTCCGCCCGGAAACTCGCCTGGTCGTGCGCCAGCAGGGACAGGCGCGCGCCGAGCAGCCGGATTTTGAGATTCTCGCGCAGGAAAAACGCCTGGTCCGGCGAGAGAAGCGGAAGTTCGGGCTTCTCTATGCGTTGGATGCGGATCAGGTCGCGCAGATCCTGTATCCCCTCGTGCCACAATCGCCGCCAGAATCCGGTGCCGGCCGCGTCCGTTTCAGGATTGGGTCGCACGGGCCTTTGTTCCATGACCATTGACAGGGTATCCACCCGGCTCAGGACATTGTCCAATCGCAGCGCCATACCTACGATATCGACGTAGGGCGCTGCTTTCAAACGATCCATATCCTGATTGATAATGCGGCGCAACGCGGTCAACTGCGGGCGATCCATGCGCGCCAGGCGTGC
>JAYVMZ010000288.1:0-7698 GCA_043758735.1 Betaproteobacteria bacterium | reverse complement strand
CTGAGGGGCGGGGAGGAAGCGGCCGCCGCATTGCGAGGGGAAGGCTGCGACGCGAGATTCATTGCGGCCGACCTCGCGGCTCCCGATGGTGCCGACACGTTCCTGAAGGGCGCTGTGGAACAGATCGGCACGCCGTCCATTTTCGTGCATGCCGCGAGTCCCGGGCGCCTGGAGGGCGACAATATCCTCGACGTCAGCGTTGACACGTGGGATCGGATGCTTGCGGTGAACTTGCGATCCGGTTTTCTGCTTGCGCGAGGCATCGGCCGGCGCATGATGAAGGAGGGCGTGCGCGGCCGCATGCTGTTCATCACCTCGCTGCATGCGGATGCGCCGCGCAATTTGCCCCACTACAGCGCATCGAAAGCGGGACAGACCATGGTGATGAAGGAGCTCGCCAGGGCGCTGGGCCCCCACGGCATTCGCGTCAATGCCATTGCGCCCGGAGCGATTCCGGGCGGCGGCTTTGACGCAAATGGCGCGAACATCGAACGGTTGATCCGCTGTACCAGCCTGCGCCGCCTGGGGACACCGGATGAAGTGGCAGGCATGGCGCTGGCGCTCCTCGTCGACCGCTTCTCTGCATACGTGACCGGCACTACTGTCGTCGTCGACGGCGGCATCGCACTGCACAACTGGATCGAGCCCGTCGAACTCTGATTCGCGTCCAGGTCTTGTGTAACCGCATCATAGACCTCATGTCACGATTATTCCGCATGTCCTCTAACGGTAACCAGATATGACAAATTTCCTGAAGGCACGGCGCACTGGCCTCACGCTCGCAACCACTTTCGTCTCTGCATTCTTCGCCTTGGCGCTGTTGGCGCACGACGCCGACGCGGGGCGGCTGGGTGGCGGTAAGTCCTTCGGCAAGCAATCGCCCACTTACAATCAGAGGCAAGCGCTGCCTCCATCGAAGCCCGCGCAGGATGCTTCGAAAGCGGCGCCGGCTCCGGCTGGTACGCCCGCACCGCAACCCGCCGGTAATCGCTGGTTCGGGCCGCTCGCCGGCATCGCCGCGGGCCTGGGCATCGGCATGCTCCTGTCGCACTTCGGGCTCGGAGGTGCATTCGCCGATGGCCTGGGCAGCATGATCGTGATCGGACTGTTGTTGTTCGCGGGGGTATTCATCTGGCGCATGCTGCGCCGCAGTACGGCTGCGCCCGATGCCATGCGACCCATGGAACCGGCGTATGCGACGTCGGCGCCGCCGTTGGCCAGTTCCAGTGGTGGAGGTGTGAGCGTGCTTGGCACGCCACTGCCGGGTGCGGCCCCGGTACCGGCAAACACCGGGGCGCCCTGGGGCGTGCCTGCGGATTTCGACGTGGCCGGTTTCCTTCGCATCGCCAAGGTGCAATTCCTGCGCATGCAGGCCGCGTGGGACGAAAAGAATCTCGCCGATATCCGCGAGTTCACGACGCCCGAAGCGTTCGCCGAGATCAGGATGCAGCTTGACGAAGAAAAGGGTGCGGTCAACAAGACCGAAGTCATCAACCTCGATGCCACCCTGCTCGGCATCGAGACCGGCCCAACCGAGTACCTCGCCAGCGTGCGCTTCTCCGGTTCGATGCGCGAGAACCAGGCCGAGGCTGTGCCCTTCGAGGAAGTCTGGAATCTTGGCAAGCCGGTCGACGGCCGCAGCGGCTGGCTGCTCGCCGGAATACAGCAAGTGCAATGAGAACCTGAGCAACCAGATCCGGCCGCGCACCGAAGTGCGTTCGGTTTGTCGGGCAAGGTGCGCCACGGGTGAGCCTGCGAATTCTCATTGTGAAAAAGAACAGCGCGGGAATTCTGCTTTACCGCAACCGTTTCGGAACGTTGGAAGTATTGCTCGTCCATCCCGGCGGTCCGTTGTGGGCCAAGAAGGACGCCGGCGCTTGGTCGATCCCGAAAGGCGAATTCGAAGAAGGGGCGGATTCGCTCGAAGCAGCCAGGCGTGAATTCCTCGAGGAAACCGGCTCTCCGATTGACGGACCGTTCTTCGCCCTGAAGCCGTTGAAGCAGCGCAGCGCAAAAGTGGTCCATGCCTGGGCGGTCGAAGGCCATATCGATGCCGCCTCCATCCAGAGCAACACCTTCTCGATGGAGTGGCCGCCGCGCTCCGGCCGGCAGCAGGAATTTCCCGAAGTCGACCGGGGCGAATGGTTCGCAATTCCGGCAGCCAGGACGAAGCTAATAGCCGGCCAGGCAGCATTTCTCGATGAGCTGGTTAAAAAACTCGGCTTCGCCGCGGACTGAGCGGTGAATCCGCAAATATTCCGCCCTGTGTGTGCCAGCGTACTAACACCTCGGCTTGTTCCAGCTATAATCAACCACGATGCTTTGCTTTGCGGCAAGCATTGAGTTGTTCCGCACGTCTTGCTTAATGTGATGGAGAAAGCTTGAAAACACTAATTGAATTGCTCATGGCCCTTGGATTGTTGTCCGCATGTGTCATCGAACCCGGGCATCACGAACGTGAAAAGGGCGGCGATTTCTGTCCCCCCGGACAGGCGAAGAAAGGCAATTGCTGATCCTGAACCGGCGACTGCGGATCGCGGGCGAAGCAAGTCTCTCTGCGGCCTAAGCTGTGCGTTTCAGGAAATCCACCAGCAACGCGCTTACTTTCTCCGGCTGTTCCTGCTGCACCCAGTGCCCGGCGCCGTCGACCAGATGGCAGCCGAGCATGTTGGTAACGGCCTCTTTCTGCATGGTGATCATGTCTCCACCGGGCCGCTGATAGATTCCCCAATCGCTTTTTCCGGCTATGAAGCATGACGGCACGTCGATCGTGCGGCCGGAGAAAAGTTGCAAGTCGGCGGTATTGGCACCGCTGGTGTTGGTCCGGTACCACTGCAGGCCGCCCTGATAACCGTTCCTGCCGTACTCTTCGGCGTAGACGGCCATCTCGCTGTCGGGCAGCCATTTGTTCGCGGCGATCTCGGCCGCCGAGGGCATTTCCCTGGCCACGGTTTGCGCCATGTTTTCGCTAAGGTCCATGATGTAATAGGTCGGCATTTTCTCCAGCTCGCCGGCCGTCCACGACTTCAGCGCAAATGGCTGGTTCTGCTTCCAGTCCGCGCTTTTATGGTGGTAGTAGGCGCGCATGAACGCGTGAACGCCCTGCGGGCATTTCCACATGTCGTCGTTGGCGGGCCGCGTCGAGTAGTACCACTGGTAATGTTTGCGCGGACGTTTCAGGGCGGCCAGATCGTCGTGGATGCTGTCGCGCATTTTCTTCGGGCCTTCCTTGTCTGTATTGAACGGCAGGGTCGGCGCCCCGGAAAACGGCGCACTCATCATCGCAACCGAGCGGAAAACATCCGGCCGGATCAGCGAACACCATGCCGCGACATGGGAACCGGCGTCGTGGCCGAACACCGCGTTCACTGACTTGTATCCCATCGCTGCGACCAGCCCCAAGATGTCGCGCACGAGGTTGAGCATGCGGAAGGACGCGAGGTCGCCGTCGTAGGCGCCGTCCCACCCGGTCGTGCGCCCGTAACCGCGCTGGTCCGGCGCGACGACGTGATAGCCCGCCGCGGCCAGCGGCAGCATGACTTTTCTCCAGCTATAGGCCAGTTCCGGAAAACCGTGCAGCAGCAATACCAATGGACGGTTCGCCGTTTCGTGGCCGGCTTCCAGGATATGCATGCGCAGGCCGTTGTTGTTGTCCACGAAGCGGCTGCGTATGCCGGACGGCAGAATGGATTGCGGGAGCGGAGGAAGCTGGGTCATGGCTGGATTGTTGGGCGCGTAAGTTAATGACGGGAGCCAACCATACCAAAAAGCCGTGTTTCCCGTTGACGGGCCGGCAACTTCCTCCAAGTCCGGCGATGGCGGGAGATGTTAGGATCGTCCCATCATGACCGTCCACGGTTTCACTTTGTTCGACACGGCCATCGGGCGCTGCGGCATCGCGTGGAGCGAGCGCGGCATCGTCGCCGTGCAGCTTCCGGAATCGCGCGACATCGAGACCCGCGTCCGCCTGCTGCGGCACCACCCGGACGCGATCGAGTCTCCGCCGCCGCCCGACATCCAGCGTGCGCTGGACAGCATCGTTTCCCTGATGGCCGGCGAAGACGCAGACCTGTCCCACGCGGTGCTCGATATGCAGCGCGTGCCGCCGTTTCATAGCAAGGTATATGAAGCGGCGCGGTCCGTGCCCCCGGGGACGACGCTGTCCTACGGCGAGGTCGCGAAACAACTGGGTTCGGGCGGCTCTGCCCGCGCGGTGGGCCAGGCGCTCGGACGCAATCCTTTCGCGATCGTGGTTCCCTGCCATCGCGTGCTCGCTGCGGACGGCAGGATCGGCGGCTTCTCGGCCAACGGTGGCATCGCGACCAGGCTGCGCATGCTTTCCATCGAAGCCGCGCGTGCGAGCCGGCACGGTGCCTTGTTCGAAGGCGACGGCGTATTCGGTTTCGACCCGGACGTCGCGGTCGCCCACCTGCGCGAGGCGGATCCGGCAATGGCGAAACTCATCGATGTGGTCGGGCCTTTTCGCATGCGGCTGCGCGGGGCACGCAGTATTTTCGTGGCGCTTGCCGAAGCGATCGTCTACCAGCAACTGAACGGCAAAGCCGCTGCCTCCATTTTCGCACGGGTCTGCGCCCTGTTTCCCGTCACGCAAGGCTTGAATGCCGAACTGATCCTGCGAACTTCGGACGCGAAACTCCGCGCGGCCGGCCTATCGACCAACAAGATGCTTTCGATCCGCGATCTTGCGCGTAAAACGGTCGACGGGGAAATTCCCACGCTCGCCGAAGCACATCGCATGGATGACGAAGAACTGATCGAGCGCCTCACGCAGGTGAGAGGCATCGGCCGCTGGACCGTGGAAATGCTGCTGATTTCCAGACTGGGCCGCCCGGATGTGTGGCCGGTGGACGACTATGGCATTCGCGCAGGTTTCGCAGCGCTTTGTCGCAAGCGAAAATTCCCCGCGCCGAAAGACCTGATCAAGCCGGGCGCGAAGTGGAAGCCGTATCGTTCCGTGGCGAGTTGGTATCTCTGGCGCGCCGCGGACCTGGCCAAAGCTAAAGTCTAGTTCTCAACACTAATTCTCACCACGACACCAGGTGTTCATGAAATAGTCCGCGGATAATCTGGCGCGCGGGCGCCACGAATGCGTGACAAACTCCGGCTAGACTGAACTACTCATCGACCGTGATACTCATATTCAGCTACGGTATCGGCTGCGCATCCTGAATCCTTCGCATTTCAATCTCCATGTGGCAAACACTTAAACGCTGGCTGGAAAGGCTTTCCTCCATTGGCCGCCGACTTTTTGTGCGACTCACCTTCCGTCCATTGGGGCGCTGGGTGGAAGGCGGCCATTCGGAGTCGCATCGCAGGTTGCTTTTTTTCGCACTCCCGCAGTCGGGGCGCCATTACTACCTGTATCTGCCGGGGCGACATGCCGTCACGAAATCATGGCCGCTGCTGGTGATGCTGCATGGCTGCAAACAAGATCCCGTGACATTTTCCAGCGGCACGCGCATGAACCAGCTCGCCGACCAGCAAGGGTTCCTGGTGCTGTACCCGGAACAGAAAAGGTTGGCCAACGTCTTTCGTTGCTGGAACTGGTTCGATTCCGCCGCGCTCCGGGCCGACGGTGAAGCCGCGCTGATCGCCGGCATGGTGCGCGAAGTCACCGCCACTTACGGGGTCGATCCGACCCGCGTCTACATCGCCGGGCTTTCCGCCGGCGGCGCGATGACGAGCGTCATGGCAAGTTGCTACGGAAATCTTTTCGCCGCCTGTGCCGTGCATTCCGGTCTGATGTATGGGGCGGCCGAATCGGTCTCCGAGGCGACGACGGCCATGAAGCACGGTTCGCGCGCCTCTCCGGAGAATACGGCCCGGCAGGCGATGGCGCAGAAAGACTTCGCCTTCGTGCCCGCATTGGTGATACACGGCAACAAGGACGGGACAGTCAATCCGGTGAACGCCGATCAGGTGGTCGAACAGTTCATGGCAATGGCCACGCTTTCTGGCGGCGATAATGCGGAGTTAACGGAATTCACCAGCAGCGAGCATGGCGGAGAGCGCTATCCTTACGAAATACGCGAATACCGACGCGGGGACAATCTTCTGCTGAAAAAAGTATCGGTGGAGGGGTTGGATCATGCCTGGAGCGGGGGCAACGGGGAGCATGCGTTCAACGACCCGAATGGTCCGGATGCCAGCCGGATGATCTGGGAATTCTTTACCGACTTCCAGCGCAGCGGACAGGAAGCTGCGGCGGCGGTAGACATGAAAAAATCATAACCGTTGCGGCCCAGTCGGAGAAAATGCCGATGATGCCGACCTGGCGCGCCAGGACATCCAGCGCCTTGTTGCCGGGCGGGCATTTCTTTATCGACCAGTTTCCCGAGGGTACGGCGCGCGTCATCGCGCGCTTTGTCGGGGACGTGCGCTAGATCTCAGGAAGGAGCGAGGTAGGTTTCGAGCAAGGTCTTTTCTATGAAGGCGCGCGCGTCCTCGATCACGAAAGGCTCGCCGTCGGAAAGTCTCTCCGCGTATTCGAAGAACGGCACGAACAGTTGGCCCTGGTCGACCGGCTTTCTCAACTGGAATCCGCCGTGCTCGCTTATTTCTTTCCACGCCGCACGGACTTCGGCCCAGAACGGCTCGGTCCTGTCGAAGTAGGCTTTTCCCGCCGAGAAGTCGTAGTCCCTGATGCGTTCATAACGCGCCACGCCATATTCACGCGCCAGGTAGGGCATGGCTTCGCGCGGTTTCCCGGTGTCGTCCAGCGCGAGCTTCAGGTTGTTCTCCTCCTGTATCCAGCCGGTCGGCGTGATGGTGTGGCGGTTGGTCCCCACCAGGACCTGATAGTCGTTGCGCACGCTCCATTCGCGACGCGGCAGGGGCCGCCAGGTTTCGTCGCTGATCCAGGTCGAGAAACTGTCGCTGTGCTGCCAGCGGCCGGGCGCGGCATAACGCGGCGAGTCGTCGACCTGGTAAACCGATTGCACCCAAGTGCCGCGGCGCATGACTTCCGGGATCTTGCGCAGCGTCCACGCGTTCGACCCCTCGAATACCAGCGCGGTGTCCGATTCGTAACGCCATTCCTGGCGCCAGTGGCGGGTGACGAAAGGTTCGCTTTGGCTGCCATCCCGTTGCAACACGCGCATCACCAGGATGTGCTGCAGAGCGATGAAGTTTCCGCGATCCTCGCTGACGAAGACAACCTCGGTACCCCAGCTTTGATAAGGCGCGTCCGCTTTCAACGCGGGATCGAAGCGCGCCACTTCGAGGAAGTCGAAACTCACGCGATAGGGGCCGGCCATGGCGAGGATGGCGTGGCGGTCACGCTCGAAATCGCTCAAACCGGCGACATGCAATTGTTTCCATTCGTCCGCCGGCTCCGAATCCAGGGTAACGGCGGCGCCCTTCGTGCTGGAACCCCGCGGCTTGAGCGTGCCTTCGCCCAGTGGCCAGGCAAACGTATAGCGGCTGGTTTCGGCCGCCTCCGGCGAAACGGACTCATAGGGGTGAGCGGGGGCGGGAAGCAGCGCAAAGGCGAAGAGGATTGCAGACAGGCGCATGGCGGGACTCGGCAAAAGGACAAAGGCCATAATTCTAGAGGATTAACGCCAAACAGACGCGGGTGAGTCTCTTCCAATGGCATATGAGGCTGAAACCGGTTCCGTGTTTCCAACGGCATAGGAGGCTGAAATAAGGATTTTGGATCGATCATCTGTCGATGGT
>JAYVMZ010000287.1:0-5094 GCA_043758735.1 Betaproteobacteria bacterium | reverse complement strand
TGACCGGCATGCTGGTCATGGTCTTCGCCTTCTGGGCGTATTCGATCGCCGCGGCGCTGATGCGCGTGCGCTGCGAAATCCTCGAGCGCGAGCGCAACGCTGCGTGGGTCAAAGAATTGGGAGGGTCCTGAAATGCAGTGGGGCAGTGTGTCGGAATTCCTGGCGATGGGCAGTTATGGCCTGTATGTGTGGGGTGCTTACGTTGTGACGGCGGTGGTCATCGCCGCCGAAGTGGTGACATTGGTACGCCGCGGCAGAACTCTGCGCGAGCAGGGGAGTCGTAGTTCACATGCGCAATCCGACTGAATGCCTATGAAACCCCGCCACAAGCGCATCGCGCTGATCGTAGCCGGCATGGCGCTACTGGGTATCGCCGTCACTCTGGTGCTGAGCGCCTTCAACAGCAACCTGGTGTTTTTTTTCACGCCGACCCAGGTGGCCGCGCACGAAGCGCCGCAGGGCCGCAATTTCCGCATCGGCGGCCTGGTCGAAAAAGGCAGCGTCAAGCGCCAGCCCGACGGCCTGACCGTGCGGTTCATCGTGACCGATACCGCCAAGAGCGTGCCCGTCACTTTTACCGGCATCCTTCCCGACCTGTTCAAGGAGGGCAAAGGGGTCGTCGCTCAGGGCAAACTCGGCGCGGACGGCGTATTCTCCGCCACCGAGGTGCTGGCCAAGCACGATGAGAACTACATGCCGCCCGAAGCGGCAGATGCGGTAGAGCGGGCGAACAAAGCGATGAAGGAGTCGCGGAAGACTTTGGTGGAAAAGCGGTGAACAGTGAACAGTGAACAGTGAACGGAAACTACATATGCCACGATACCGATCTGTCTTGCTTGTAATCCGCGAAATTCGCGCCGCTCGGTCATTGAGCGGGTGCGGCATTGCTGCGCCCGGACCCTTGCCGTTCACCGTTCACCGTTCACCGTTCACCGTTCACCATTCACTATTCACCCCTCACCGTTCACTGTTCGCCGCCTCATGATTCCCGAACTCGGCCATTTCGCGCTGATCGTAGCCCTGTGCATCGCACTCACGCAGGCGATCCTGCCGCTGGTCGGCGCGGCACGCGGAAATACGGTTTGGATGAGCGTGGCGCGGCCCGCGGCCCAAGGGCAGTTCGTATTCGTGGTCATCGCCTTTGCCTGTCTGGCCTATTCTTTTGTCGCCAATGATTTCTCGGTGGTGAATGTCGCCACCAACTCGAATTCCAGCCTGCCCTGGTTCTATCGTTTTGCCGCCACCTGGGGCAGCCATGAAGGCTCGCTGCTGTTGTGGGTGCTGATGCTGACGGTGTGGATGCTGGCGGTGAGCGTGTTCAGCCGCCATCTGCCGCTGGAAATGGTGTCGCGCATCCTCGGTGTGATGGCGCTGATCTCCATCGGCTTCCTGCTGTTCATGCTTTTCACGTCCAATCCGTTCCAGCGTTTGCTGCCTGCGGCGCCGGACGGCAATGACCTGAATCCGCTGCTGCAGGATCCGGGCATGGTGATTCATCCGCCCATGCTGTACATGGGTTACGTCGGGTTCTCCGTTGCGTTCTCCTTTGCCATTGCCGCATTGCTGGGCGGAAAACTCGACGCCACCTGGGCGCGCTGGTCGCGCCCGTGGACGACGATGGCCTGGGTTTTCCTGACGATCGGCATCGCGCTCGGCAGCGGCTGGGCGTACTACGAACTTGGATGGGGCGGCTGGTGGTTCTGGGATCCGGTCGAGAATGCGTCATTCATGCCGTGGCTGGTCGGCACGGCCCTGATGCATTCGCTGGCAGTCACGGAAAAGCGCGGCGGCTTTCGGGTGTGGACCGTTTTGCTGGCGATCATCGCCTTTTCGTTGTCTCTGCTGGGTACTTTCCTGGTGCGTTCAGGTGTGCTGACGTCCGTGCACGCCTTCGCCACCGACCCCGCGCGCGGCGTTTTCATCCTCTTCTTCCTGGTCATCGTCATCGGCGGGTCACTGGTGTTGTTTGCCTGGCGCGCGCCGCGCGTAGGCCTGGGCGGAGCATTCGAACTGGTATCGCGTGAATCCGCGTTGCTGGCCAACAACGTGTTGTTGCTGGTGGCCGCGGCCTCGGTCCTGCTGGGCACCTTGTATCCGTTATTCCTGGATGCGCTCGGTCTGGGCAAGATTTCCGTCGGCCCGCCTTATTTCGAGGCCGTATTCGTGCCGTTGATGACGCCGGCGATTTTCCTGATGGGCGTCGGCCCGCTCGCGAAGTGGAAGCAGGCGCAACTGCCGGAACTGGCCGCCCGGCTGAAATGGGCTTTCGTCATCGCGCTGGTCACGGCGCTGTTGCTGCCTTTCACGCTCGGAAAATGGACGCCGATGGTCGCCTTCGGTTTGTTGCTGGCCTTGTGGGTGGTCATTGCCGGTTTCGTGAACCTGAAGCAACGCGTGGCGTTGCTGCGCGCGGGCAGCGGGCGCAGTTTCGCCTCCCAGTTGAGCGCGCTTCCGCGCGGCTACTACGGCATGCTTCTGGCGCATCTGGGTGTCGCTGTTTTCATCACCGGCGTGACCCTGGTGAAGGGTTACGAAGTCGAGAAGGACGTGCGCATGCAGCAGGGCGACACAGTCGAGGTGGGCGGCTATACATTCCGTCTTGACGGCATAACCGATGTGGCAGGTCCCAACTACGACGCAAAGCGCGGCGCGATATCCGTCAGCAAAGACGGCAAGAACGTGCGCACGATGTTTCCGGAGAAGCGTTTCTATCAGGTGCAGCAGATGCCGATGACCGAAGCGGCCATCGATACCGGGCTGACGCGCGACCTGTACGTGTCACTCGGTGAACCGGTCGACGGCGGCGCCTGGGTCGTACGCATTTATCACAAACCGTTCATCGACTGGATCTGGGGTGGCGCATTCATCATGGCGCTCGGCGGCATCCTGGCCATGTCCGATAAACGCTATCGCCTGGCGCGCAACGCGGAGCGGGAGGCCGTTTCCGCGAGCACGGTAACGGCCTGATCCAGGTTCTCACTATTCGCCATTTACTATTCACCATTCACCGTCGTTAGATGAAACGCTTCCTCCCGCTTGGCATCTTCCTGGTGCTGGCTGTGTTCCTGGCTGCCGGGCTCGGCCTGAATCCGCGCGAAGTCCCATCGCCGCTGATCGACAAGGCGGCACCCGCCTTCCGGCTGCCTCAGTTGCAGGACCCGGCACAGACGCTCGGCACCGACGACCTCAAAGACAAGGTCTGGATCCTGAACGTCTGGGCTTCATGGTGCGTCGCCTGCCTGGATGAGCATCCCATCCTGGTCGATTTCTCCAAGCAGAATGTGCTGCCGATATACGGCCTCAACTACAAAGACAAGCGCGAGGACGCGCTGGCCTGGCTGGGCAAACATGGCAATCCTTACACCTTGTCGATACAGGATCCTGACGGGCGCGTCGGCATCGACTACGGCGTGTACGGCGTTCCGGAAACCTACGTGATCGACGGCAAGGGTGTCATTCGCTACAAGCGCATCGGCCCGGTGACGAAGCAGATACTGCAGGAGAAGATCCTGCCGCTGGTCAGGCAGTTGCGCGGATGAAGCCCTTGCTCGCAATGCTATTGCTCGCGGTTTCCGTGCAGTGCCTGGCGCGCGAAGCCCTTCCGGAAACCGACGATCCCGTGCTGGAAAAGCGCGTCGTCAAGCTGACCTCGGAGTTGCGCTGCCTGGTCTGCCAGAACCAGTCGCTGGCGGATTCGCATGCCGACCTGGCGATCGACCTGAAGAACCAGGTACGTGCCCAGATGCAGGCGGGCAGGAGCGACGCCGAGATCCGTAGTTACATGGTCGCGCGCTTCGGCGATTTCGTGCTCTACGATCCGCCGTTCAAGATGACCACACTGTTGCTCTGGACGGGGCCTTTCGTATTGCTGCTGGTCGGCTTGCTGGGCCTCGGCGCGTATATGCGCGGCCGGCGGCGCCGGTTGGCCGATGCAGCGCTGACTCCCGCGGACCATGTGCGTGTACAGGCCCTGTTGCGCGGCGCAGGAAACGACAAGGCATGATCGCATTCGCCAGCATCGCCTTGCTGTTGCTCGTCATAGCAGTGGCGATAGTCTTGTGGCCCCTGCTCAGGCGCTCGAATTTGCCGGCTTTCGGGCGCGAGTTGTCCAATCTGGACATCCATCGCGATCAGTTTGCGGAGCTCGACAGGGACCTCGCGGCCGGAACGCTGGGCGCGGACCGCTATGAGCAGGCCAGAAGTGAACTGGAAAGGCGAGTCCTCGATGAAGCCACGGCGCCAGTCGAGCCGCCGCCATCGGTCGCGCACGGCAAGACGGTCCCGATTGTCCTCGCCGTCTTCATTCCCCTGGCGGCCATCCTGTTGTACTTGCACCTCGGCAACCTGCAGGGGCTGACAGTGTTGCCCTATCCGGCGGCGGACATGTCATCGATCACCGCAGATCAGTTCAAGGAAATGACCGCCAAGCTGGCCGTGCGCATGCAACAGAACCCGGGCGATGCGGAAGGCTGGAAAATGCTCGGACGCGCCTACCGCGCGATGGAGCGTTATGGCGAAGCCAACGATGCCTACAGGAAAGCCGTGGAACTGAAGCCGCCGGATGCCAATCTGCTGGCGGACTATGCCGAATCCCTGGCATTGACAGCCGGTCGCTCGCTGGTAGGCGAGCCGACTCGATTGCTGGATCGCGCGTTCAAGCTCGAGCCGCACAATGCCAAAGTGCTCGCCCTTTCAGGCAGTGCCGCCTTCGAGCGCAAGGACTACAAGGCCGCGATCGGCCATTGGGAGGCCGTGATCAAGCAACCCGGCATCGACGGCAGCCTGGCCCAGGCGCTGCGGAAAGGCGTGGATGAAGCCAAGGCGCGCCTGACCGGCAAGCCGGCGGCATCCGCAGCCGCGGGCAAGGAACGCGTGACCGGCACCGTGAGCCTCGACGCCTCGCTTAAAGGCAAGGCCGGCCCCGATGATACGGTGTTCGTTTTTGCGCGAGCGGCTGCCGGGCCGCGCATGCCGCTGGCCATCGTGAAAATAAAAGTCGCCGATCTGCCCTATCAGTTCGCGTTCGATGATTCAATGGCGATGATGCCTGAAATGAAACTTTCCCAATTCGGCGAAATCGTCGTCGGTGCGCGC
>JAYVMZ010000286.1:0-8406 GCA_043758735.1 Betaproteobacteria bacterium | reverse complement strand
ATTCTTTGTCGCGTTTGCTTTTCATGACCGCTATGGCTCGCAATATCAACTCAAGTCCGACAGGCTGCTAGGACTCCACTACCTCGTTCTTCACCACGGAGCCGTGGTGAAATCTGCCTGAGTCCCGCGTTAGCGGACCGCAAGCGGCTGCCCTGGCGGGCGCCACCCGGGATTCGCGGGCGTGCTAGCATCCGCCGTCTACGGAGGAGCCACCAGAATGAGTACAACCCAACTGCAGAATTACATCGCCGGCGAATGGATCGCGGGCGCCACGACGTCCAAGGATGTCAATCCGTCCGACACCAACGACGTCATCGCTGAATACGCGCAGGCGGACAAGGCGCAGGCGGAACGCGCGGTCGAGGCTGCGCGTGCCGCCTTCCCGGCGTGGGCGACGTTCGGCGTGCAGGCGCGAGCCGACTTGCTCGACAAGGTCGGCAACGAAATCATCGCGCGCAAGGACGAACTGGGCAAACTGCTGTCGCGCGAAGAAGGCAAGACCCTGCCCGAAGGCATCGGTGAAGTGGTGCGCGCGGGCAACGTCTTCAAGTTCTTTGCCGGCGAAGTGCTGCGCCGTTCCGGCGAGCTGATTCCCTCCGTACGTCCCGGCATCGACGTCGAGCTGACGCGCGAACCGGTCGGCGTGGTCGGCATCATCGCGCCGTGGAATTTCCCGGCCGCAATTCCAGCCTGGAAAATTGCGCCGGCGCTGGCTTATGGCAACTGCGTGGTGTTCAAGCCCGCCGACCTCGTGCCGGGCATGGCGCATGCGATTGCCAAGATCCTCATCGACGCCGGCATCCCGAAGGGCGTGTTCAATTTCGTCATGGGCCGCGGCAGCGTGGTCGGCGAAGTCATCGTCAACGACATGCGCGTCGATGCCATCACCTTTACCGGCTCGGTCGATACCGGAAAGCAGGTCGCCGCCAAGGCGATCGCACGCATGGCCAAGTTCCAGCTCGAGATGGGCGGCAAGAATC
The DNA here is from genome assembly GCA_043758735.1 of Betaproteobacteria bacterium. Taxonomy (GTDB): domain Bacteria; phylum Pseudomonadota; class Gammaproteobacteria; order Burkholderiales; family JACQAP01; genus JACQAP01. The sequence continues at coordinate 7,426 of JAYVMZ010000286.1, read as the reverse complement.
CGCTGGTCATCCTCGACGACGCGGACCTGAAGATCGCCGTCGAGTGCGCGGTCAACGGCGCGTTCTTCTCCACCGGCCAGCGCTGCACGGCTTCTTCGCGGCTGATCGTGACCAAGGGCATCCACGACAAATTCGTCGCCGCCGTGATCGAGCGCCTGAAGGGCGTGAAGGTCGACAATGCGCTGAAGGCAGGCACGGACATCGGCCCGGTGGTGGACAAGAGCCAGCTCAACCAGGATCTGTTCTATATCGAGGAAGCCAAGAAGGAAGGCGGCAAGCTCGCTTTCGGCGGCAACCTGGTCAAACGCGAAACCGAAGGCTTTTACCTGGAGCCCGCACTGTTCACCGAAACCGTGAACACCATGCGCATCAACCGCGAGGAAGTGTTCGGCCCGGTGGCATCGGTGGTGATGGTGAAGGACTACGAGGAAGCGCTGGCCGTCGCCAACGACACGCCGTTCGGCCTGTCATCCGGCGTCGTCACGACGTCGCTGAAGCACGCCTCGCATTTCCGCAAGAATGCGCAGGCCGGCATGGTCATGGTGAACCTGCCGACCGCCGGCGTGGATTACCACGTGCCGTTCGGCGGCCGCAAAGGGTCGAGCTACGGTCCGCGCGAGCAGGGACGTTATGCGGTCGAGTTTTTCACGACGGTGAAAACCAGCTACGTGCTGGCCTGAGGGCCTGGTGATGTTCGCAAACCTGATCTGCCGTTCGGTTGTGGTGGCCGCGCTGGGATTGGCGCCGCTCGCCGCGACGCTGGCGCAGGACGACGTGGTGCCGGCCGACAAGGAGCCCCGCCACGTCCCCAAGCTGGTGAACGAGTGGGTCAGGGTGATGGATGTTGAAATTCCGGAAGGCGAGCAGACCCTCTATCACCGGCACTCGCTCGATTACCCGTATGTGCTGGTGACCAGCGTCACGTTGTACAACCAGATCTACGGACAGGAACCCAAGGACGTGAAAATGGAGGCCGGCTTCATCGGCTACTACAACGCGACGTCGAAAGGCGCCTACGCCCATCGCTTCATCAATCGCGGACCTGGTGCTTTCCGCGCGATCGGCATCGAGTTGTTAAAGCCGATGCAGGTCTCCCCCGCGGTGCCGCCGCGGCTACCTACCCTGGCCGGTGTTGAAACCGCGCTCGACAATGAGCGCGTCGGCGCCTATCGCATCAAACTGGCGCCCGGTGCATCGACCGGGCCGCTGCCGATACCTGGCCCGAGCATTCGCGTCGCCATGGGCGAAGGCAGGATCGCGGAGAAGATCGGCGACGAAGCGACGATGACGGACCTGTTGCCGGCGCAATTCCTGTTCCGCGACCAGGCGATCGAGACGACAGTGACTAATATCGGCGACAAGCCGGTGGAACTGGTGGAATTCGTCCTGAAGTAGACCGGATTCGAGCCAAGAAAAAGGGCGCGGCCGTGAAATGCATGGCGCGCCCTTTTTTGCTCCGGCATCGAGTTTGTCGTCGCCGAAGGCTTGTTTCCCGCCGACCAACAGCCTTTCCCGGGAGAGGTCAGAAGGAGACCAAGGATCTGCAGCGGCGATTCGTGCCGGCGCTGCAGTGAAGTAGATACGGTGGTCATGGGTAAGACGGCCGTTTGCCGGTGGAGTTCCGTCTAACCCCCCCCAATTTTCACCGCAAGGGACGCCAGGGAAAAGCCGCCTGAAACCAACAGGTAGTGTCGTGCCATGGTTACTGGTATAGGAATATTCCGAACCGTTCGACAACCCGTTTGCAGGCGTAATTGTTTCCCGATCTTCCTTTGCGTCCCTTGCGGTGAAAATGGAGTTGGAGTGCAACAAGGGGTACCCGGCAGCGCCGTGTTCTCCGTTACCATGCCCCGATGTCCGCCGAACCGAAAACTCCAAATGCACACGCCACGGAGCCCGCGCCAAAGGGGATTGAGCGCCTGCGCGCGCTGACGATCCTGCTGCGCTTCGCTGCGCCTTATCGTCAACGCATGGTTTATTTCGGCCTCGCGATGACCGTATCCGCCGGCTGCTTCCTGGTCATTGGCCAAGGCCTCAAGCAAGTGGTCGATCGCGGTTTTTCCGGCGGCGATCCGGCGGCGCTGAACCACGGATTGTTCTTCCTGCTCGGGGTCATCGTGGTCATGGCGACCGCGACCTGGGCGCGCTTCTACCTGATCTCCTGGCTGGGCGAACGCGTGATCGCCGATATCCGCCGCAAGATGTTCTCGCACCTGTTGACGCTGTCGCCGGCCTGGTTCGAGCAGACGCGCACGGGAGAGATGATCTCGCGGCTGACCACCGATACCGCGCTGCTGGAGCAGATCGTCGGCACCAGCGTCTCGATGGCGTTGCGCAACGGCGTGCTCGGCGCCGGCGCGCTGGTCATGCTGATGCTGACTAGCTGGAAACTGACCCTGCTGGTCATGCTGACGGTGCCGGCCGTGATCGTGCCGATCGTGCTGTTCGGCCGCCGCGTGCGCAAGCTCGCCCGCGCCAGCCAGGATCGCGTTGCCGATCTCGGCTCCTATGTCGACGAAGCCCTGCATGAGATCCGCACGGTGCAGGCCTACGGTCATGAGGAAACCGACCGCAAACTGTTCGGGCGGCGCATCGAAGCGGCATTCGACACCGCGCGCCAACGCATTCGCGTACGGGCATCCCTGATTTCGGCGGTGATCGTGCTGGTTTTCGCGGGCATCGGCATCATCCTGTGGATCGGCGGCCATGACGTGCTCGCCGGCAAGCTCACCGGAGGCGAGTTGTCGGCCTTCGTGTTCTATGCGGCAATGGTAGCCAGCGCCGCCGCGGCGATGAGCGAAGTCATGGGCGACTTGCAGCGCGGCGCCGGCGCCGCGGAAAGATTGATCGAAATCCTCGACACGCATCCGGCGGTCGTGGTGCCGGAAAATCCGCTCGCGTTTCCGCCTGCCGGCGGTGCGGTCGCATTCGACGCGGTGACGTTCCACTATCCGTCGCGTCCGGCTATCCCCGCACTGGAGGACTTCACGCTCGCGATTGCACCGGGGGAAAAGCTGGCGCTGGTCGGTCCTTCCGGCGCGGGGAAATCGACGGTATTCCAGTTGCTGCTGCGTTTCTACGATGCGCAGAGCGGCACCATCCGCATCGACGGCATCGACATCCGGCGCGCGGACCCCGTGCAGTTGCGCAACCGCATTGCGCTGGTGCCGCAGGAGCCGGCGATTTTCGCGGCCAATGTCACCGAGAACGTGCGCTACGGCCGGCCCGAAGCGACGGACGCGGAGGTGCGGCGGGCCTGCGATGCGGCTTTCGCCACGGAATTCGTCGAGCGCCTGCCCGAGGGCTTCGACACTTACCTCGGCGAACGCGGCGTGCGCCTGTCCGGCGGCCAGCGCCAGCGCCTGGCCATTGCCCGCGCCGTCCTGTCGGACCGCCCGATCCTGCTGCTGGATGAAGCCACATCGGCGCTCGACTCCGAATCCGAGCGCATGGTGCAGATCGCATTGGAGAGGCTGATGGAATCGCGCACGACGCTGATCATCGCGCACCGCCTGTCCACCGTGAAAAGCGTGGATCGCATCGCGGTCATCGACCAGGGCCGGCTGATCGGTGCGGGGACGCACGAGGAATTGCTGGCGTCGAATCCGCTTTACTCTCGGCTTGCCGAACTGCAGTTCGGGGTTTAAACCAATTTCACTACAGAGGCACAGAGGAAAGACAGAAATAAAATGACTCGCGTAAATTCGGCGCGAACAGTGTCGAAATATTCCCGACTCCGTGACTTTGCCGCGACGTTAAACTCAATTTCATCGCGTTTATAGTTTTGCCTTTCCTCCGTGTCCTCTGTGCCTCTGTGGTGAATATCGCCTTGAGGGGTTAACCGCGCTTGGGCGGGCGGCGTTCGTGGCGCCACTGCCACGGCGGTTCGGGATCGTTGTCGCGCCACAGTCCGCGGCGTTCGTCCTGGGCCTGCCGTTCCGCTTGCAGCTAGAGTTTGCGGTCCGCGGCCGGCAGTTCGCGCAGGTATTGCGTGTAGACCCAGGCCGAGCCTTCGCGCACCTGCTCGAGGTTGGCGTCGACGCCGTCGATTTCTATCTTGCCGACGATGCGGCCGTAGCGGTCGGTCTTCGACCATTCGACGGTGACCGCCTGGCCGAAGATCTGGCGTGACAGAGTTTCCTTGGATCGGGCGCCGAAAGGCTGTTTCTTTTCCGGCGCGTCGATACCCGACAGGCGGATCTTGAACTGGCGATTCTCCGCGGTCAGGACCGTGACGGTATCGCCGTCGCTGACGCGGACCACGCGGCCTGCCAACGTGGCCGCGAATGCGTCGCATGCGAATACCGCCAGCAGCATGAATGCCGCAAGCGTGCGCTTCTTCATTGTTTCCCGGCCTGTGCGTACCGGTGAATCTATGTTTTTGTCTGACTAGTATGACACCGCTTCGAATGTCTGCTGCTAGAATCCGTACCCTTTCCAACCCGCACTTTCGGATCAACACTTCATGAGCGCCCAGCTTTTCACGCCTTTTTCCGTGCGCGGCCTGACCCTGCCGAACCGGGTCGTCGTCTCCCCGATGTGCCAGTACATGTCCGAGAACGGTTCGGCGAACGACTGGCACCTGATGCACCTCGGGCAGTTCGCCATGGGTGCGGCTGGCCTGATCATCACCGAAGCCACGCACGTCTCGCCGGTCGGGCGCATCACGCCGCGCTGCCTTGGCCTGTACAGCGACGAGAACGAAAAGACGATCAAGCGCGTGGTCGATTTCTGCCGCAAGAACGGCGTTGCCAAGCTCGGCATCCAGTTAGCGCACGCCGGACGCAAGGCGTCTACGCGCACGCCTTTTGAGGGCGGCAAGCCGCTGGCGGCGGACGATGGGGCCTGGACGACCGTCGCGCCGTCGGCTCTGGCTTTCGGGCCGGATTGGCATGTGCCGGAGGCATTGAGCGCGAGCGGTCTGGTCGATGTGCAGCAACAGTTCGTCGAATCGGCGAAGCGGGCGCTGCGCATCGGCTTTGACCTGATCGAATTGCACGGCGCGCATGGCTACCTGTTGCACCAGTTCCTTTCGCCGATCTCGAACCAGCGCACCGATGGCTACGGCGGTTCGCTGGAGAATCGCATGCGCTTTCCGCTCGAGGTGTTCGAGGCGGTCCGCGCGGTGTGGCCGCAGGATCGCGTGCTCGGCATGCGCGTGTCGGCGACCGACTGGATCGAGGGCGGATGGACGCCCGAGGAAACCGTCGTATTTGCGAAGGAACTGAAAAAGCGCGGCTGCGATTTCATCGATGCGAGTTCGGGCCAGCTCGATCCGCGCCAGAAAATCCCGTTCAGTCCCGGTTACAACGTGCCGTTCGCGGAAAAAATAAAAAAGGATGCGGGCATCGCGACCATGGCCGTCGGCATGATCACCAGGCCTGCACAGGCCGAGGAAATCATCGCCAGCGGCAAGGCCGACCTGATCGCCATCGCGCGCGCCGCCATGGACGATCCGCGCTGGTCCTGGCGCGCAGCACGTGAACTGGGCGGCGAGACGCCTTACGCACCGAACTACGTGCGCGCCAGCCCGGCTGTCTGGAAGCCCTGACAGCCGGGCAATAAGGAATCCGGCATGAGCGTGATCGCGCACGTAGTCGAAAGCCGCCGCCGCGATCTCGGCGGCTTCGAGGTCAGGCGCATCCTGCCGTACGGCGGCGGGCGCATGGTCGGCCCGTTCATTTTCCTCGATCACCTGGGGCCGGTTACTTTTACCGCGGGCCAGGGCATCGACGTGCGCCCGCATCCGCATGTCTGCCTGGCTACAGTCACTTATCTGTTCGAGGGTGAGATCGAGCATCGCGACAGCCTCGGCGTGGTGCAAACCATCAAGCGCGGCGACGTCAACTGGATGACTGCCGGCAGCGGCATCGTGCATTCCGAGCGCACGGGCGCGGCGTTGCGGGCCTCGGGTCATCGCTTGCACGGACTGCAATCGTGGGTGGCTTTGCCACAGACGGACGAAGAAACTGATCCTTCATTCCATCACTTTTCAGCGAAAGAACTGCCATCGCGCGATGCCGACGGTGTGCGCTTGCGCCTGATCGCGGGTGTAGCCTTCGGCCTGCGTTCGCCGGTCCGGGTGTTTTCGGAAATGTTCTACGCCGCCGCCAGTCTCGACGGCAGCGCGGCGATCGACCTGCCTGCAGAGCATGCGGAGCGCACCGCATACGTGGTGGAAGGCACCATCGAAGTGGAAGGCCGTCTGTTCGGCGAAGGCACGCTGCTGCTATTCACCGAAGGAGAATCGGTGCGGTTGCGCGCGACGGTGGCGAGCCGCGTGGCGCTGCTCGGCGGTGCGCCGCTGCAAGGCCGGCGCCATATCTGGTGGAATTTCGTGGCGAGCTCGCCGGAACGCATCGAGCGCGCGAAGCGCGACTGGGTCGACGGAAAGTTTGCAAAGGTTCCCGGCGAGACCGAGTTCCTCCCGCTGCCGCAGACCTAGAACATTTCTCACCTTTGCGGTGAGATTTTTTTCAGAATGAATCCAGTGGCAGGAACCCGATCACCTCGGTTGTGGAGGCGTCGAGAATCACGGTCCAGAACGCTTTTCTGCTCGCGAGGGGCAGGTAAAGTACCCCATCGGGCGCATGCCCGGTGCGCTCGATCGCCCGGTCGATTTCCGCCGCCCGGTCGGGGAAACGCTTCTTGAACAAGGCAGCGGGCCTGGCGGACTCGATCACGCGCGCGCGGGCGTCGGGATAAGGTTGCCAGAGTTCCGGTCGTGCGCTGAGGGGCAGTCCCTCCAACGCGGTGAGCGTGCTTTTGAAGTTCTCGTCGGCATCCCGGAAAGGGCGCAGTGCAAGCACGGTGGGCCCGAAAAGGGGCAGGGTGCGCAATCCGGGCGGCGCCTGGACAAGCGTTTCCGCGGGGATTTCTATCGCGTGGACTACGCGGAAGCGGTCGTACTCGAAAACCAGATGCACCGGGCGCGCGACGAACACCGTCCACATGCCAAAACCGAGCGCGACAAGCTGGACCAGGCCGACGCAAGCGAGGTCGCGGCGCAGGACCGGCCAGGGCTTTGCGCGGCTGAAAATTGACAGGGTGATCAGCGGGCCGAGGATGATGTCGACCGTGATCAGGATAAAAAACAGTTCGCGTCCGCCGGAAATCTCGCGGTAGGGAGCGGGATACCAGACGAAAAAGACGAACAGCGCGGCGACGGCCGCGATGAAGGCACTGATGCAAAAGTGAATGGAGCCGGCTCGCAGCCGATCCCGCCAGGCGAAGTTAATCGCACGAAGTTTGGTCGCAATATGCATGAGTCACCTCCTCTTCATGGGGCCCGTCCGCCAAATCGATCCGGACGCACTATAAGGATATCGCAACTTTTTTTGTTGGATCAAGGGGGAGCCTTTTCCAATGGGGTATGAGTCTAAGCTGGGGGCGTGTTTCCAACGGGGTTTGAGTCTGAGCACGCAGC
>JAYVMZ010000285.1:0-6919 GCA_043758735.1 Betaproteobacteria bacterium | reverse complement strand
TTGTGGGAAAACCCGGAAATCCTGAAGCACTACGAATCGCAGACGCCGCTGCGCCGCATCGGCGAGCCGGATGACATCGGCGCGGTGGCCGTGTTCCTTGCCTCCCGTGCCGCGGCCTTCATCACCGGCCAGACCATCGTCGCGGACGGCGGCGTGACAATTGCCGGTTAGACACGCGGTTTCATCCCCGGCTCGCCAGCAAGGTCTCGACCTCCTGGCGGCTTGGCGTTCGGCTCCTTCCCCCAGGCCGGCTGCACTTGATGGCCGCGGCCGCAGCCGCAAACCGCATCGCGTCGCCGACGCGCTGACCGTCCGCCAGAGCCAGCGCATACGCACCGTGAAACACGTCGCCGGCTGCGAGCGTATCCACCGTATCGACGGCAAATGCAGGGCAACGCCGTACTTCGCGCGGCGCAGCCGATTCGATCCATAGCACGCCGGACTCGCCTTGTGTGACTGCGGCCACGCGGGCGCCGTACCCCAGCACCGTACGCAATCCGCCCTCGCAATCGCCGCTGACATACGCTTCGAGCCCGCGCTGGGAAAAAACGACGTGATCGGCAACGCGCGCGAGGGTGTCGAGGATTTCCCCTGCGGCAATCTCTGCATCGAGAATGGCAGGAATGCCGGCGACGCGAGCCGCATGCAATGCCCGCTGCGCGCCCTCCGGCCAACGCACGTCGGCGAGCAATGCTGCGGCGGAACCAACTTGCTCGAGCGGCAACCAGTCGGCCGGCGCCTGCAGCGCGCTGCCGCGAAATCCCACCACCAGGCGTTCGCCTCGTTGGTCCACGATCACCGCGGAATGAGAAGACGTGCAGCCTTCGAAACGCCGCAAGAACCCGGACTCCACTCCATCGGCGACCAATTGCGCGTGGATGGCGGCAGCGATCGCATCGGCGCCGGTGGGCCCCCAAAAGACGGCTTCACCACCAAGGCGCGCGATTGCCACAGCGGCGTTCGCGGCCATGCCGCCGCCACTTTCCGCAAAGCGATGCGCGGGGATCTTGCCACTGCCGGTTGGCCAGGAACCGACCGAATAGACGCGATCGAGCGCGGCATGCCCCACGCAGATCACGCGCCGGCGCGACGCGGTTCCGCTCATCGCTCGGGCAGACGCATCAGGCCGGGTTGGCGGAACGCATCCCGGCAAGATATTTCGTCAGCAATTCCTGTTCGGTCCGGGTGCGCTGGCTGGCGGGACAGGGAAAGCGCAGCAACAAGGTGGCCTTTCCGCCGTCGCCGAGCCGGATGCTCACGCGCGGTTCCGCCGACGGCATCACGATGAACTGCTCGCCTTCCAGTTCGCGCAACGCGGCATGCGCGGGCGCGACGTGTTCCGAACACACCGAATTCGCCACTTCGGACAGAATGCGCCGCGCCGTTTCCAGGTCGGTGCCGTTCGCAAGCGGTATGCTGACCATGCCGAGCTGGAAGTCGCCGAGCCGCGAATAATTCTTCATCGCGTGGGTGATGTAGAAGCTGTTCGGGAACTGGACCACCTTGCCGGTAAACAGATGCTCCTCGCTCATCTCCAGCACCGTCGTGGACAACAGCGTCTGGTCGATCACTTCGCCCTTGATGCTGTTGATCTCGATGACGTCGCCGAAATTGAAACTTCCGGACGTGGTGCGATGGATGTAACCGAGCACGGAGGTGAACATTTCCTTGCCGACCAGCACCACGGCGACGCTCAATGCGGCCAGCGACAATGCGGCGGCGCGCAGTTCCGCCCGCCAGACGAAAATCAGCGCGATGAAGGCGATCAGGAGGGAGAAATTGCGCCAGAACACCGATGCCCGCAACTTGTTTTCGCGCGACAGCCAGCTGCGGCCGCGCAAGATTGCGGAAATGGCGACGTTGGCAAGGATCACCGCCGAGACGATAACGATCGTCCAAAGTAATTCCGGCGCCAGCCCGGACAGGGAAAAGTCGGATTTCATACTATTTAGAGAAGCGAGGGACGAGGGGCGAGGGATGAGGGGTGAAAGAAAGAAGCCATCGGGGCTCTGGGTTGCCCCTCGTCCCTCGCCCCTCTTTCCTAGCTCCTGTAATCAATCCCCTTGCGCTCGAGCATGCGCAACAGCGCTTCCCATGCCTTGTTGACTTCGGCGCCTCCGGGCCCCTGGAACTGCTCGAAACCCTTGCGCGCGGTCTGTTCGTCGATCAGGCCGGCTTCGACGCGCCCTCCAGCCAGCGCGTCGATCTGGATCTGGCAGGCAGTATCGAGGTAATACATCAGCTCGAACGCTTCGCTGACCGAATCGCCGAGTGTAAGCAAGCCGTGGTTGCGCAGGATCATTGCCTTCGACGTCTTCCCGAGGTCGGCCGCCATGCGTTCGCGCTCATCAAGCTCCAGCGCGATACCCTCATAGTCGTGGTAGGTGAGCATGCCGTACGTGCGCAGCGCATGCTGGCTCAGCGGCAGCAGGCCGTGCTTCTGCACCGACACGGCGACGCCGGCGCGCGTGTGCGTATGGATGACGCAATTGATTTCCGGCCGGGCTTCATGCACGCAGCCGTGGATCACGAAGCCCGCGTAGTTCACCCCCAGTCCGGTGATATCGTCGATGACATTGCCTTCGTGATCGATCTTGACGATGCTCGATGCGGTGATTTCGTCGAACATGAGCCCGTAGGGATTGATCAGGATGTGGTCCGATCCCGGCACGCGCGCCGTGAAATGCGTGAAAATCAGGTCGGTCCAGCGAAACTGCGCTGCCAGTTGGTAGGCCGCCGCGAGTTCGCAGCGCATTTCCCATTCTTCCGGGCTGACGCGCGCGCGCACGCTTCGGGAATCGATGGATTTGAGTTTTCTGGCTTTTTCGGTCATGGCAAGTCCTCCTCGAACGGATCATCATACACTGCGCGCCCGGGTGTAGCCCGCCTCAGCGGTCGAGCTCCGGGTAGTGGCGAAAGATGCCGTATTCGTTGAAAGGGATGCGCCGTTTCGAAGCGAGGTAAGCCGCGATATTCGGGCGCGCAGCAACCCTGTCGTGCAGATCGACCAGCCCCGGATAATCCGGCTCCTGCCTTTTCATGGCTTTCGGAAACGCAAAGCGCAGTCCGGCAACCAGCTGGAACATCGAAAGGTCGGCATACGAGAGCGTATTGCCCGCCATGTAACGCCTGCCCTTGCCGCCTGACAGCACTTGTTCGAAATAACCGAGGAATTTAGGCATGCGCTCCGTGCGGAAGTTTTTCGCGCGCCGTCGTGCCTCGGCTTTCTGCTGGTGATAGTAAAGCGCACCCGCGATCGGATGATGCGTGTCGTGGATTTCCGTCACGAAATCCGCGACTGTTAGCTGCAACTGGTTCACCCAGACGCGTCCCGCCTCATTGCGCGGGGCAAGGCCATGGCGCTGCCCGAGGTAGAACAGGATGTTGGCGGTCTGGCCGATGATGAGCCTGCCCGCTTTCAGGAACGGCGGTGCATACGGTGCGGTCGCAAGCTTTTCATCGTCGAGGAATTTCTCCAGCGCTTTCACGCCCATGCCGCGTCCGGAACGGCGCGCCACGTCGACATAGTTGGCCCCCGCCTCCTCCAGCGCCAGCCGCACGAATTCGCCGCGACCCTGGATGGAGGGCCAATAGTAGAGTAGGTAGCGCATCGAATGCTCCGGCGAATGGTGAACGGTGAACGGTGAACGGTGAACGGTGAACGGTGAACGGTGAACGGTGAACGGTGAACGGTGATTTAGACGTCTAAGTTGAGGCGGGTTCCCTGATTTCGTGCGTTCGTACGGATTTTCATTTCATAGGTCCAGCACCGTTCACTGTTCACGGCTTCTCACACCCACCCCATCCCTCCGCACAGCGCCCCCGCCGCCACCAGCACCAACAGGTGTACGCGCGTGCGCCAGACCAGGATGGCAGCCGCAATCGTCAGCATGAGGTGATGCCATCCCGGCGTCTGGGCGCTGAGTATCCAGCCGGTCGCGAACAGCAGGCCGATCACGATCGGTGCCATGCCTGCCTTGAAAGCCTGGACGGCGCGCCACTCGCGGCGCGCGTGGCCCCAACGTGCCGCGGCGAGCGCCAGGGTTGTCGACGGCAGCATGATGCCGAAAAGGGTGGCGGCCGCGCCGGCCAGTCCGGCCGCCTGGTAGCCCATCACGGCGACAAACAGCACGTTCGGTCCGGGCGAGGCTTGCGCGATGGCGATCGACGCGTTGAACTGCGCATCGCTCAGCAACCCCATCTGGTTGACCATGACGCGATGCATGTCGGGAGCGACCGTAATCGCGCCGCCGATCGACAGCAGCGAAAGCAACAGGAAATGGCCGAACAGCGTGAGGAGTTCCGTTGCCATGGCGCCGTTCATGGTCGCTCCGGCGCCGCGATGCGGGGCTTCAGCCGCATCCAGGCGTAGCCGCACGCCACCACCCCGAGCGCGAGGATGATCCACACCAGTGGCCAGCGCAGCAGTGCGACAGCCGCGAACGCCGATACAAGCAGTGCTCCGCATACCGGCGCCTGCATGGGACTGGCGCGCAAGGCCCCGACAAGCTTCAGTCCGGTTCCGACGATCAGTCCGGCGGATACGGCGCCCATGCCCCGCAGCGCACCGGATACGACCGGGTTCATCGAGTACTCGGCATAGAGTGCAGTGAGCAACAGCACGATAACCAGCGGCACCGCCATCATGCCGCCCAGCGCCGCAAAAGCACCGCGCCAGCCGAAGAAACGGTCGCCGATCATCAGGGCCAAGTTGCAGACATTGGGTCCGGGCAGTACCTGGGCGACCGCGAGGATTTCGACGAATTCTTCCCGTGTCAGCCAACGACGCTGTTCGCATAGCACCCGCTGCGCGACGGCGAGGACGCCGCCGAATCCCTGCAGCGCAAGCAGGGTGAACGCGACGAACAACTCTTTCCTGGAGGACGGCTGCGAGAGCGCGGATGAATCTTCGACCATGGGATCGGTGATTGATGGACGGTGAATGGTGACCAGCGGCAAGAATACTACGCAGAAAGCCGGCCTGCGCTTCGCGGTCAGTCGCGCAGCAGCGCCATCAGTTCCGAACCATAGCGTTCCAGTTTTTTTGCGCCAATGCCATGAATGGAGGCGAGGTCGTCGATGTCACCCGGATGGGCCGAGGCAATGGCCGACAGGGTCGCGTCGTGAAAAATAACGTAGGCAGGAACCGACTGGGTGCGTGCCTGTTCGCTGCGCCAGGCGCGCAGGCGTTCGAGCAACGACGCATCCGCCGCCGTCAATCCAGCGGCCGCCGCCTTGCGGCGCACGGTGGCGGATTTTCCCTTGCGCGGCGCCATGCGGCGCATGTCGATACGCTGCTCCCCTTTCAATACCGCGCGGCTGCTCTCGGTCAGGCGCAGCGCGCCGAAAGCTTCATGATCGGGGCGCACGAAGCCCAGCGTGACGAGCTGGCGGAATACGTCGCGCCAGGCGGCTTCATCGATGTCCGCGCCGATGCCGAATACGCTCAGGTCCTGGTGGCGCCATTGCTCGACCCGTTCCGTGGCATGGCCGCGCAACACATCGATCAGATGGCGCGAACCGAAGCGTTGCCCGGTGCGAAAAATGCACGACAAGGCCTTCCGCGCGGCATCGGTGGCATCCCAGGTCTGCGGCGGTTCCAGGCAGGTGTCGCAATTGCCGCAGGGTTCGCTTGCCTCGCCGAAGTAGTCGAGCAGGCGCACGCGCCTGCAGCCCGCGGTCTCGCACAGCCCGAGCAGCGCCTCGAGCTTGGCGAACGATACGCGGCGGTATTCCTCGCTGCCCTCCGACTGGTCGATCATGCGGCGCTGCTGCACCACGTCGCCCAGGCCATAGGTCATCCATGCGTCGGCGGGGGCGCCGTCGCGGCCGGCGCGCCCCGTCTCCTGGTAGTAGCCTTCGATGCTTTTCGGCAAATCCAGGTGGGCGACGAAACGCACGTCCGGCTTGTCGATGCCCATGCCGAAAGCGATCGTCGCGACCATGACGACACCTTCCTCGCGCTGGAACCGCGCCTGATGGTCGGCGCGCGTCGCGGCGTCCATGCCGGCGTGATAGGGCAGCGCGGCAACATCCTGCGCCTTGAGCCATGCAGCGGTTTCGTCCACTTTCTTGCGCGAGAGGCAATAGACGATGCCGGCGTCGCCGGCATGGGTTTCGCGGATGAAGCGCAGCAGCTGCTGCCTCGCGTCCTGTTTGTCGACGATGGTGTAGCGGATGTTCGGCCGGTCGAAGCTGGAGACAAATACGCGCGCATCGCCGAGTTCGAGCCGATGCCTGATCTCGACGCGCGTCTGCATATCCGCGGTCGCGGTCAATGCGATGCGCGGCACGGCGGGAAAGCGCTCGTGGAGCAGTGAGAGCTGCAGATACTCCGGCCGGAAGTCATGTCCCCATTGCGAGACGCAATGCGCTTCGTCGATGGCGAACAGGGCGATGCGGGATTGCTCCAGCAGATCCAGCATGCGCGGCATCACCAGCCGTTCGGGCGCGACGTAGAGCAGGTCGAGCGCGCCTTCGCGCAAAGCGCGTTCGGCCGCCGCCGCCTCACGAGCATCCAGTGTGGAATTCAGGAAAGCCGCACGCACCCCGAGCTGGCGCAGGGCCGCCACCTGATCCTGCATCAGCGCGATCAGCGGGGAGATCACGAGCGCGGTCCCGTCGCGCAACAGCGCCGGCAGCTGATAGCACAACGACTTGCCCCCGCCGGTCGGCATCAGCACCAGCGCATCGCCGCCCGCCACCACATGGTCGACGATCTCGCGCTGCGCACCGCGGAACACGGGGTAACCGAAGACGGTTTTAAGTAGGTGAAGGGGAGGGTCGTTCAAGTTGAATGCTGCAATTTCGCGAGGCATGCGGGAGGGTGAACGGTGAACGGTGAACGGTGAACGGTGAACGGTGAACGGTGAACGGTGAACGGTGAACGGTGAACGGTGAACGGTGAACGGTGAACGGT
>JAYVMZ010000284.1:0-6149 GCA_043758735.1 Betaproteobacteria bacterium | reverse complement strand
TGCTGGTTTTGACTTTGACTTCAGTCGACCGCGAGGTCGACTATTACCGGCTTGAGCCGTAATCCGAAACCCTCGCCTTTAGGCGAGGGTTGTTCATCCAGCAATCGGAACGGCCGAATCTGCCGTGGCGATTCGCCGTGATCGAAGGCGAGGTGCCGAATGCGTTTGCGGTGCCCGGGGGCTACGTGTTCATCACGCAGGGAATGGTGGCGCTCGCTGAAACTGAGTCCGAGTTGGCCGGCATCCTCGGCCATGAGATTTCCCACGTCGTGCGCAAACACCATTTGCGCTGGATCTATATGAACAAAGATCTCGAAGTATCAGTCCGGCGCGCGGAAGAACAGATCGGCAAGACCAGCGCCGCATCACGCCAGTTGTTTCAGCAAATGGGGGTGATGATGCAGAGCTCGATCGAACGCATGAATTCACCGGAAGTCAGGTCCGGCCTGTCGAAGTCGGAAGAGTTCGAGGCCGATTCCGACGGCGCGATACTCGCATGGCGGGCGGGCTACGAAGCCTGGGGGCTCGTGGCGGTGATGCAGCGCTTCGAAGCGGCAAGCCGCAATCGTTACGTCGCCGACAATGCGCTCGCCGGGCATCCTGAGCCGCTGCAACGCCTGAAGATTCTCGATTTGGCGCTGCGCTCGCGCAACGAGAAAGATACCCTTGGCGAGTTGGGTACGGAGCGGTTTCAGGGCGCGACCCAGAGCGTGCGGCAGCACTCTGGCTGACGCGATGTCGGAAGGGCCGCGCACCAAGCAGGCATTGCTGGCCGGAGCGACCGGCCTGGTCGGCGGGCATGTTCTGACACGGCTTCTGGCGCATCCTGCGCGGCGAGCGCCAGGAGGTCCGCGCCGGCGAAAGGGTGGGAATACTCGTCGGCCGCCTCATTGCGCCTTTGTTCATTGGTACCCTGCGCAAATACCGGCCGATTCACGCGGATCATGTGGCGGCGGCGATGGTATACGCCGCCAATCACGACTTCCGGTCGGGCCCGGTCGAATCGGACGCAATCGAAAAGCTCGCGCAGCTGGAGGACAGCCCAGAAAGAAAAAGGCCGGCTGAGGCCGGCCTTTTTCTTTCTGACCCTTGCGGTTGCGTCAGGCGACAGCGCGTACCGGTTGCAAGCGCGACGGATGGGCGGCGTAAGCGTGATAGGCCGCGGCTTCCGCTTCGCCGAACTTGACGGTTGCACCCATGTCGGTGAACACGGTTTCCAGCGCGCAAAGGCTCAGCATGACGTTCTCCATTTTGCAGGAGTAGCCCATCAGGCCGAAGCGCCAGATCTTGCCGGCGAGGTCGCCCAGGCCGGCGCCGATTTCCAGGTTGTAATCGAGCAGCAGGCGGCGGCGCACTTCCTTCTCGTCGATGCCCGGCGCCACCGAGACGGCATTCATCTGCGGCAGCCGGTAGGCTTCGTCCACCAGATATTTCAATCCCAGCTTTTCCAGGCCGGCCTTCAGGGCCAGGTGATTGCGCTGGTGGCGTGCCCAGGCGTTTTCCAGGCCTTCCTCGCGCAGCATCAGCAAGGATTCATGCAAGGCATAGAGCGCGTTGGTCGGCGCGGTATGGTGATAAGTGCGATTCGTCGCGCCCCAGTAACCGAGCAGCAGGTTCATGTCCATGAACCAGCTGTGCACTTTTTCGCTGCGGACTTTCACACGTTCGACGACACGCTCGTTGAAGGAAATCGGCGACAAGCCGGGCGTGCAGGACAGGCATTTCTGGCTGGCGGAATACACCGCGTCGATGCCCCATTCATCGACCAGGACCGGCGTGCCCCCCAGGGAGGTGACCGCATCCATGATGGTGAGCGCGCCATGCTTGTGCGCGATTTCCGCCAGTGACTTGGCATCCGATGCGACGCCGGTCGAGGTTTCCGCGTGCACGAAGGCAAGCACCTTGGTGTCCGGATTGGCCTTGAACGCGTCCTCGACTTTCTGCAGGCTGACCGGGGTCCCCCAACGGTCTTCCGCCACGACGGCGACACCGCCGCAGCGCTGCACATTCTCGATCATGCGGCCGCCGAACACGCCGTTGCGGCAGACGATGACCTTGTCGCCCGGGCTGACCATGTTGACGAAACACATTTCCATGCCGACCGAGCCGGGGCCGGAGACCGGGAAAGTCAGCGCGTTATTGGTCTGGAAAGCGTAACGCAGCAATTCCTTGAGTTCTTCCATCATCTCGACGAACACCGGGTCGAGATAGCCGATGGTTGGCTTGCCCATCGCGGAAAAGACGCGCGGATGGATTTCCGACGGGCCGGGGCCCATCAGATGACGTTGCGGCGGATAAAACGAATTGATCTTTCTTTTCGGAGCGTAATCCTGGGTCGACATGGTTTTCCCTCGCAGGAGGTGAGGTCTGGAACACGGGCTGCGCCACGCGCAGGAAGACGCGGAGTTTACTAGACGCGGATGGACCGGCCAAGCCGGGTTGCGTAAAAAACAGGCAGTCGTGCTACCGATCAGAACGCCTGCTCGTGTCTCGCCGAAGTGCTCGTTAAGGCCCGTTCCTGCCGGCACTTCGAGGCCAGTCGTGGACAGATAAGGGAGCCGGCACTCACTACGCTGACTTTTGAGGCGTGTCTCAGTTAGCCGATTTGACCGAGGGAAACTGGATCAGGCGCGCCGAAAAGTCTTCGTCGTCGAACGCAATGTCGCCGTCGTTATAGGCCTCGGGCTGGGTCTTCAGGTTGGCGAAGTCGAATTGGTGCGGGTCGAGCAGGTGGGACGGCGAAGTGCGTTGCAGGCTGGCGAACATCGTTTCCAGGCGGCCCGGGAATTTCTTTTCCCACTCCTGCAGCATGTTCTTGACCACCTGGCGTTGCAGGTTGTCCTGCGAACCGCACAAATTGCACGGAATAATCGGAAACTGCCGCAGCTTCGCGTATTCCTCGAGGTCAGGCTCTTTGCAATAGGCCAGCGGGCGAATCACGATGTGCTGGCCATCGTCGCTGACCAGCTTCGGCGGCATCGCCTTGAGCCGGCCGCCGTGGAACAGGTTCAGGAAGAAGGTTTCGAGGATGTCGTCGCGGTGATGGCCGAGCGCGATCTTGGTGGCGCCGATCTCCTTGGCCACGCGATAGAGCGCGCCGCGCCGCAGCCGGGAGCATAGCGAACACATGGTCTTGCCCTCGGGAATGACGCGCTTGACTACGCTGTAGGTATCCTGCTCGATGATGCGGAACGGCACGCCGATCGACGTCAGGTAGTCGGGCAGGACCGTGGCCGGATAGCCGGGATGTTTCTGGTCGAGATTGACGGCCACGATCTCGAAGTCGACCGGTGCGTGGCTTTTCAGCGACAGCAGCACGTCGAGCAGTGCATAGCTGTCCTTGCCGCCGGACAGGCAGACCATGACCTTGTCGCCGTTGTGGATCATGTCGAAATCCCCAATGGCCTGTCCCACCAGGCGGCGCAGCCGCTTGGTGAGCTTGTTTCCCTCGTAGACCTGTTTTTGCAGCGTTGTCATTTATCGGGTACGGAAAATCTCGAAACCCACGGATTCGCAATCCGGGTACACGTCCAGCTTTTCGCTGGAGACACGGGCAGCGAGCACGCCCGGCCTGGCCAGGCAGATCGCCAGGATCTTCTCGCAAAACGTTTCCTGAAGGTTGAAATGGCTGCCTTCGGCGAGGGCCACGATCTCCCTGCGGACGAAGTCATAGTCTACCGTTTCGTCGATGTGGTCGCGCTCGACTTTGCCGTCGGGGTCGAGATAAAGATCGACATTCACGATGACGCGCTGCCTCGCCTGCTTTTCGAAATCGTGGATGCCGATGGACAGGCGGGTTTCGAAGTTCTTCAGGAATATGCGCCGCGCCCGGCCCAGTCCGGCTGCCATGGCCACGTCCGCGGCAGACCGCGGATTCAGATAGCGGGCAGTCATCGGCTGTCGCCGGTTGCGAATTGCACATCGCGACGCGACGGCCACAGATGCTGACCGCCATCGACCACGATGGTCGTGCCGGTCAGCGCGCCGGCGTTGATGACGAAGCGAACCGCGCCGGCGATGTCATCCGGGTCCGAACTGCGCCCCAGCGGCGCCATGCGATGCGCGCGCGCAAAACCGTCCGCGGTCTGCTCGCCGCTCACCAGCGTGATGCCGGGCGCCACGCCGCATACGCGCACTTTCGGCGCCAGGGCCATGGCCAACATGCGGGTCGCTCCTTCGAGGCCGATCTTGGCGATGGTATAGGACAGGAAGTCGGGATTCAGGTTGAATACCTTCTGGTCCAGCAGATTGACGATGCAACCGTTGGCGCCGTCGGGAATCCGTGCCGCGAAGGCCTTGGCAAGCAGCAACGGCGCGAGCAGATTCACATCCAGGTGGCGGCGCCAGACTTGCGCGTCCAGGCTCGCCACGTCGTCGTATTCGAATAGCGCGGCGTTGTTCACCAGGCAGGTCGGCGTGCCCAGATCGCGTTCGCAAGCGGCGATCAGGCCCGATACCTGATCCGCATCGCCGAGG
Organism: Betaproteobacteria bacterium; assembly: GCA_043758735.1. Lineage (GTDB taxonomy): Bacteria > Pseudomonadota > Gammaproteobacteria > Burkholderiales > JACQAP01 > JACQAP01. The sequence goes on along the minus strand of JAYVMZ010000284.1, from coordinate 1,673 downwards.
TCGCATCGTACCGGGACCGCCCGTACGCCGAGCGCGGATATCTCCCCTGCCAACGCTTCTGCTTCGGCCTGCGAGCGATGGAAGTGCAGCGCCAGGTCCCATCCGTCGGCTGCCAGCCCAAGCGAGATGGCCCGGCCGATGCGCCTGCCTGCGCCGGTGACCACGGCCACCCGCCGATCGATTTTCGCCTGACTCATTTCTCGCTTGAGTTGCGCCATGACGCGCAGCTGTTGTTGAATGGGGATTGTAGCCCAACCATTTTGCGCCTCCGCCTTGCCAACGCCCCCGCTTGCTGTAGGTCTGCCGGAACCGTCCGAAGACGCACGCCGCCATAGCGACCGGCTCAGCCAGTTGATCCGCGACGAGATTGAATCTGGCGGCGGCTGGATCTCCTTTGCGCGTTTCATGGAACTGGCTCTGTATGCGCCCGGGCTGGGCTATTACGTGGCCGGCGCGACCAAGCTCGGCGGCGACGGCGATTTCGTGACCGCGCCGGAAATATCCCCATTGTTCGGCCGTACGCTAGCACGACAGATCGCCGAGCTTCTCGAACGCACCGACGGCAACGCGCTGGAACTGGGCGCCGGCTCCGGCGCGATGGCGGCTGATATGCTCGGCGAGTTGCAGACCCTCGATCGCCTGCCGCGGCGCTACCTGATCCTGGAAACCAGTCCGCAACTCGCGGAGCGCCAGCGCCAGACGTTGCAGCAAAGGCAGCCTGCGCTGAAAGACCGCATCGAATGGATCAGCGCTTCGCCGGAAAATTTCGACGGCGTGATCATTGCGAACGAAGTGCTGGACGCACTGCCGGTCCATCTCGTGGCCTGGCGCAAGAAAGGCTTGTTCGAACGCGGCGTGGGCTGGACAGACGGCTTCGCCTGGTCGGAACGGATTCTGCAGCCGGGCACGCTGCGCAGCGCGGCCGAAGCGATCGGGGCGGAAGCCGACTACGTCAGCGAAATTTCTTTGGTTGCGCCGGCGCTCGTGCGCAGTTTGTCGGCCTCATTGCGCAAAGGCGCGCTATTGCTGATCGACTACGGGTTCGGTCGGCGCGAGTACTACCATCCGCAGCGTGCGCAGGGAACGCTGATGTGCCACTACCGCCACCGCGCGCACGATGAAGCGTTTTTCCTGCCCGGCCTGCAGGACCTGACGGCGCATGTCGATTTCACCGCCGTCGCGGAAGCCGGCATCGATGTTGGATTGAACATTCTTGGCTACACAACGCAGGCACAATTTCTCATCAACAGCGGCATCACCGGACTGCTGGAACGACACGCGGGGGATGCGCCAGTCGCGCGATTTGCACTCACCGCCGGCGTACAGAAACTGCTGTCACCGGCGGAGATGGGCGAACTGTTCAAGGTAATAGCACTCGGTCGCGGCATCGACGGCCCGCTGCTCGGTTTCGCGTCCGGCAACAAATCGCGACTGCTATGAAAACAACTGCTAAAAGCGTTTGCCACAGAGGGCACAGAGAACACAGAGAAAATCTGAAATCGGTAGAGAAGTCTTGGGCTCATCGCCGACGCTGTTTGTAATTTGGAAGGGATTTGCGTAAGGTTGCGCGTCATTTAACTCAGTGAGGTAAGCCCCCGGCTCTGCCGGGGGACTCACCAAGGTTTGACCTATACGTCGGTCATCGTGAATCTCCGAGTCTTCGCCAAAAGACG
>JAYVMZ010000283.1:0-2436 GCA_043758735.1 Betaproteobacteria bacterium | reverse complement strand
TCCATGACCAAGGAACAACAGGAGCTGTTCAAGCGCGCCGCGCAAGCGGGCGGTAAAGTCGCGACCGATCTCGGCGAGCAGTTCGATCGCCAGGGCATGGAGGAGTTGAATAAGCAAGGCGTGACTTACGTCGTACCGGACAAGGCGGCTTTCGAAGTCGCATGGAAAGATGTCTACAAAAGCTACGAAGGCAAGGTCTGGCCCGAGGGCCTGGTTGCGCGACTGAAGGCCGCGCAGAAGTAACAAGCGGCATCCGCGTCACCGCTTTTTCATGATCGATATCCTCAATCGTGTTTTGCGCGTGCTCGACTTCCTGCTCGAGTGGGTCGTCGTCGTGCTGATGGCCTCGCTCGTGGTGATTGTCGCATTGCAGTTTGTCGATCGTCATTTCATCGATACCGGCATTGCCGCACCTGATCAGTACGCGAGGGTTGCGCTGGTGTGGCTGACATTTATCGGATTTGCCGTCGCCGTGCGGGCCGCGGTGAATATCCGCGTGGATCTGATCGACGCGCATTTGCCGGCGAAAGTGCGCTTCGTCCTCGAGATGGCATTCGATGCGTTGCTGGTGGTGTTGCTGGTCGTGCTGGTGCCGGGAAGCTGGCGTCTGATCGTTATCGGCAAGGATCAGGAGCTGCTGGGCACCGTTTTCAGCGCGGCCGTTCCGGCTGCGGGGGTGCTGATTTCCTTTCTTCTGATGCTGCTCTTCGTCGGAACGCGTCTGATCGTCCGGCTCATGGGCTACGAGCTTCAGAAGCCCAGGGAACTCTGATGCTTGCATTGCTTTTCGTCGCGTTTTTGCTTGCACTGCTGATCGGATTCGACGTCGGCTTTTCAATGGTTTTCTCTGCGTGGCTGGGAATCCTGTCCAAGCCGGGCGAACTCATCGATGCCGCGATGATGCCGCTGTCGATGATCTCGGGGGTGGATAGCTTTGCGCTGGTTCAGGTGCCTTTGTTCATTCTGGCCGGCGAACTCATGAACGCCGGCGGTCTGACCATGCGCCTGATCGAATGGGCGATGGCGCTGGTCGGCCGACTCAGGGGCAGCCTCGGACACGTATCGATCATTACCAATTTCGTCATGGCGGGCGTGTCGGGTTCCGCCGTGGCCGACGCCGTGGCGACCGGTAAGCCGCTGATCCCCGCGATGCGCAAGGAAGGTTACGGCGAAGGGTTCGCGGGCGCCGTTATCGTTGCCGGCGCGCTGCTCGGTCCGATCCTGCCGCCTTCCATTCCGATGGTGGTCTATGCGCAGATCTCAAACCAGTCGGTCGTCAAGCTGTTCATGGCAGGGGTGGTACCCGCCATCCTGCTGGCGGCCGGATTCATGGTGGTCTGCAGCATCGTTGCCAAAGTCCGAAATTATCCCAGGCGAGAGGCAGCCGACCTCAAGGTCAAATTGCGCGCGACCGGTCGTGCGTCGTGGGCTTTGATGATGCCGGTCATCATCATCGGCGGAATACGCTTCGGCTGGCTGACCGTGACCGAGTCCGCGGCAGTGGCCGTTCTCTACGCGCTGTTTGTCTGCCTGTTCATCTATCGCGGAATTACCTTCAGGCAGCTTCCCAAGCTCATCTTCAGCGCGGGACGCTCCACCGCTCTCATCCTGTTCCTGCTGGCGGCGGCGGGTCCGTTTAGCTGGCTGGTGGCGGAGAGCCAGATAAACCAGACCGTGATCGAAACGATCCAGAGCATTTCGACCAACCCGATCATCGTGCTGTTGATGATCAACCTGTTTCTCCTGCTTATCGGCTGCATCGTGGAGCCGCTGCCGGCCATGATCATCTTCCTGCCGCTGCTGATTCCGCTCGGTGCGCAGGTCGGCATCGATCCGATCCAGTTCGGGGCGGTCGTGGTGCTGAACCTCATGATCGGCCTGATGCACCCGCCTATCGGGTTATTGCTGTTCGTTGTTTCCAGCGTGGGCAAAATCCGCCTCGGGCCCGTCATGTGGGAGGTCTTGCCCTTCCTTGCCTGGGCCATCATCGTCCTCGGGCTGACGATCGTTTTCCCGCCGCTGACCATCTGGCTGCCCGCCCAGATCAAATAACCGCGCGCAGTCCGCGCCCATTCCCGGGATCGAGGGGAACCGGACCTTTTGGCTTATAATCATGGGCCTCGATCGGGGTTCATGCCCCGGTAGCCTGTTCCGGACTTTGATGCAGCTTTTCGCTTTCGGCATGAACCACCATACGGCCCCGCTCGCGGTACGCGAACAGGTAGCCTTCAATGCCGAAAATCTGGAGGCGGCGCTGCGCGATCTCGTGGCCCACGAATCCGTGCGCGAAGCCGCGATCATTTCCACCTGTAATCGCACCGAGATTTATTGCAGCACCCCGGAACCCGTCCGCGCCATCGACTGGCTTGCGCGCTTCCATCATCTAAAAGCGCCGGCGCTGGAGCCGTTTCTTTACACCCTTCCGCGCGAGCGTGC
>JAYVMZ010000282.1:0-9734 GCA_043758735.1 Betaproteobacteria bacterium | reverse complement strand
ATCAGTACCGTAACATTGTGGCTCTTGTGTAGGTATTCGCTCACCCCCCCTCAGTCTAACGAACGCCGCAAGCGGCGGGGAATTAGACCCGGAGAGATTTAATTGCTTTCAACAGGGTATTTCAGGAAATCATGAAAATAGATTCTCTCGACCACTTCGTTCTGACTGTGAAGGACATCGCGGCGACCTGCGATTTCTACAGCAAGGCGCTGGGCATGCAGGTGGTCACGTTTGGCGGGGGACGCAAGGCACTGACGTTCGGCTCACAAAAAATCAACCTGCATGAGCAGGGCAAGGAGTTCGACCCGAAGGCGCATAGCCCGATGCCGGGGTCGGGCGACATCTGCCTGATCACATCGCTCGCCCTTCCGGAGGTCATCGCCCACCTGAACACATGCAAAGTCGAGATCATCGACGGCCCGGTAAAACGCACGGGCGCGGTGGGAGTCCTGCTCTCGATTTATTTCCGCGACCCCGACCTGAACCTGATCGAGGTTTCGAACTACATCCGGGACTGAGGCCGGCGTTCCCGCGCGGCACTGCCCTGCTCTGCCGCTAAGCGGTTGATTGCGTACGTTGATACGCCGGAGGCGGCCGTCCGCCGGGTGCCATTTCCGGTAAAGCTTACTTTGGGCCCTGAAAAAGCGACGCGTAAGTTCGATTGACGGCGAACGGCGGCTTTGGTCTCATGAGGCCCCGTCGTCGTGGAGTGTCCCCCATCCGTGTTTGCGCGCATCAATTTCCTGCTTGGCCTGGGCCTGCTGATCCAGATAACGTTTTATTTCGCAGGCGTCTACCTGCTCGTCCTGCCGCTCTCGGTCTTCGCGCCGGGCCTGGTCAAACCCGTCGCGGGGCTCGCGATCCTGGCGGCTGTCGGCGTGACGGTGCAACTGCTTTCGATGGCGATGAGCAGCCTGCGCGGCATCGCACTGTACGCAAAAGGCGAGCGTCCGAGGATTGCAACCTTCGTCAGCCAGGCAGCGATGCTGTTCGGCCATATCTGCGCGACCTTTGCAGCGAGCGGCCTGATCGTCGGCGGGGAGCCGATTGCCGAAACCAGATTGCTGCTCATTGCGATCTTGTACGCCGCAGGAGTGGCGATGGGCATTCACGAGTGGAAACAGCGCAAGTTCGCCCGCACCTGATCCGGTAGCCTTGCCCGGGAATCCTGCAGCGGAACTGGGCGGACGGCGCGAGCCGCGGCACGATTCCCCGAACACCGGTTGGGGAGAAGCCGGTTTCCGCGGTTACGCCGACTACATGCAATCCGTGAACTTCAAAACCGGCATCAAGCGCTTTCTCGATGCCGCATCATCAAAACGCAGCACGATCATGTGCGCCGAGAAGGCATGGCAGAACTGCCATCGCGGGTTGATCAGTGACTTGCTGAAAGCTTCGGGACACGAGGTCATTCACATCGTGGATCGCACGCGCGATGAGACCCACCCCTATACGAGACCCGCGCGGCTTGTCAACGGCGTCTTGTCCTACGCCGCACCGATGCCATTGCAATCCAGCCTCGACCTGTAAGGCCGGGTTTTCCCGGCTAACATGGCCGAGGTCAAGCCACATTGTGCCGCCATGGAACCTGCCCGCCGCAAAACCGCATCCCGCTGCCTCTGGGCCGAGAACGGCAGCCCGCTTTACACCGCCTACCACGATGAGGAATGGGGCGTGCCGCAGCACGACGACGCGATCCTGTTCGAGTTCCTGATCCTTGAGGGGGCGCAAGCCGGGCTGTCCTGGTCGACCATCCTCAACAAGCGCGAAAATTATCGAAACGCGTTCAGCGGATTCGATGTTCGAACGGTGGCGAAATACGACAAGGCGAAAATCGGCAGGCTCATGCTGGATGCGGGCATCGTGCGCAATCGGTTGAAGATCGAGTCAACCGTTGCCAACGCCCGCGCCTTCATCGAAGTACAGAGGGAATTCGGCAGCTTTGACGCCTACATCTGGCAGTTTGTCGGCGGCAAGCCGCGCCGCAATGACTGGACTTCGCACAAAGAGGTGCCGGCCTCCACGGTAGAATCCGATGCCATGAGCAAGGATCTCAAACGCCGTGGTTTCAAGTTTGTCGGCAGCACCATCATGTACGCCTTCATGCCGGCCACCGGCATGGTCAACGATCACACGACCGGCTGCTTTCGCTGGAAGCAACTGAAGGGACGGGGAAAGGCCAGAACTTGAACATCGAAAAGAACTTCACGACTTCCGGACACCCCCGTCACGCCGGCATCACGGATGCTTTGGCCCTGGTTGCCAAGATCCGTGAAGGCGTTAGGTCGGCATTCGTATTCGAGCACGGCAGCATGCAGGTCAAGATGTACCGGCCAACAGGCTCGGACCCACAGAAACCGCATACGCGCGACGAGGTTTACATCGTCGCGCGGGGATCGGGCTGGTTCATCAATGGGGCGGACCGCCACGCGTTCCAGTCCGGCGACATGCTGTTCGTGCCTGCCGGCGTCGAACACCGCTTCGACGAATTCACGGCGGACTTTTGCACCTGGGTCATGTTTTATGGGCCGGAGGGGGGAGAGGGGCGTGACTGAGGAGAGAGGACTGAGAACCGGGAAGAAAAATATGAAAACCACAAACCACCAGGCGCTGATCGTCGATCAGTTCAGCAAGCAGGCCATTGCGTTTTCGACCGCCAAAACCATTGCCGACGCAAAGGCGCTCCAGTTGCTGATCGATGCCGTCGGCGCCGGCCCGGAAGATACGGTGCTCGACGTTGCTTGCGGCGGCGGAAATGTGGTTTGCGCATTTGCGGGAATCGTGCGCCACGCCACGGGCATCGACATGACACCGGCGATGCTCGATCACGCGCGCGCGATGGCGCGGGAAAGGAAACTCGACAACGTCAGTTGGGGCCAGGGGCAGGCAACTGCCCTGCCCTACGCCGATGGCACGTTCACCATCGTCGTCACGCGCTTCAGCTTCCACCACTTCATCGAACCGCTCGCTGTCCTCAGGGAAATGGTGCGCGTGTGCGCGCCGGGTGGCCGCGTGCTGGTTGCCGACATGCACACTTCAACCGATCCCGCCAAGGGCGCCGAGTTCAACCGCATGGAGGGTCTGCGCGATCCCTCCCATGTACGCGCACTCCCGGTCGTCGAACTCAAGGCATTATTCCCCGCCGCAGGATTGCCCGAAGCGAAAATCAGGTTTTACGAATTGCGCGACGAACTGGAGAACCTGCTTGGCCGCTCGTTTCCGAATCCAGGCGACGGCGACAAGATCCGGGAAATATTCAGGACCTCGGCCCGCGACGATCGCCTCGGCATTCCGGTCCGGCTGGAAGGCAGCCACGTCAACTACGCCTATCCGGTCGCCGTGCTCGCGGCGACCCGGCCCTGAGAGCCCGAATCCCCGTTGGCACAGGACAGCTCGAAGCCCGATTTCTGGGAAAGCCGCTACCGCGACAACGTCACTCCATGGGATGCGGGCAAAGTGCCTGCCGCGCTGCGGGAATACGAACCCACGATTGCGCGCGGGGCCCGCATCCTGATTCCCGGCTGCGGGTCAGGCTACGAAGCGGCCTACCTCGCCAGTCGGGGATTCGACGTGCTAGCCATCGACTTCAGTCCGGCGGCCGTCGCCGCCGCGCAACAAAATGTCGGGGTGCTGGCGAACATCGTGCGCCTGGCCGATTTCTTCGAATTCGCTTCCGGCCCGCTGTTCGATGTTATTTACGAGCGCGCCTTCCTCTGTGCCCTGCCCAGACAAATGTGGGCCGGCTACGCCAATCGGTGTGCGGAACTGTTAAAACCGAGCGGCGTCATCGCCGGATTTTTCTTCTTCGCCGATACGCCGAAGGGCCCGCCCTTCGGCACCAGCACGTCCGAATTAACCGGGTTGCTACAGCCGCAATTCGAACGCGTCGATGATCGCGCTGTTGCGGACTCAATCCAGGTTTTCGCGGGCAAGGAACGCTGGCAGGTCTGGAAAAAGCCGTAAAGGCGGTAGAAGCCGTGAATACGTGAATGTCGTAAATACCGTGAATGTCGTGAATGCGTCGTTCTACGTCGTGCCTCCAGCTTTTAGAGTCCCCGCTAGAGGATCCGTAATCCCTCCTCCCCTTCAGGCGAGGGGTCGCTTTTTCTTCCTCTCCCTCCGGGAGAGGTCGGCGCGAAAGCGACGGGTGAGGGAAGGTATTGTGGTTCGAATCGACTGTCCCTCATCCCCGGCCTTTCTGCTGCGCTCCACACACCTCCGGGTGCAGACTTTAGCGAGGGTAGTTCAATCTTTTTTACGACATTTACGATATTCACGTATTCACGACATTCACGACATTCACGGTAATCACCGCACTAGCTCCACCTTCAACAATACCTTGCGCTCGCCCGACATACTATTGCTGCGCCGGGAAGCGGTGCCGTTGTCCGTCTGGACGCTGCTCTGGTCCACGCCGCCGATTTCCATCCATTCACCGAGCCTGCCGGACACGACGGTATCGACTCGCTGCACGTTGAGCGTCTGCGCATTGGAATCGGCGACGGTATCGCGACGCGAGCTGATCTCGAGCGTGACCCGGTCGCCGTTCACGCGCGGCCTGACGCGGAAGCCGGTATCGGCATCGCGGTATTCCACCGACTGCGAAATCTGCGGCCCCTGCGGCGTCTGAATGACGCTCTGGTTGCGGATGGGCACGGATTGTCCGACGCGTATCGTCGCCTCATTGCCTTCCAGTACTTGCACAGTTTGCACGCCGCGATCCGTAGAAGCGGACTGCGAACTGATTACGCGCCCCTTGACCACGTTATCGCCTTTGCGAATGACCACGGTGCCGCCGTGCTGGCTGCGGCTTCCTGGAACGGTGGCGCGGACGTCCCCGGTGCCGATGCTGCCGGACACTTCGGCTTCGTTGTCGAGGCCGGCGCCCACCGCTGCCTGCCGCACCGAGATGAGCAGCCGCTTCGGCAGGGTGTCGACCGCATCGAGCACTTTTTTCAGTTCAGCCAGGTTTTGCGGCGTCGTACGCAGAATCACGCGGTTCTGCAGGGAACTGATCGTGCCGCCGGGCGCGAGCAGAGGCTTCAACATTGGTACGATCTGATCGGCGCTGCGGTATTTCAGGTCGATGACTTCAAGTACCGTCTGCTGCGCATGGGCAGCCAACGTGAATAACAAAACGATGATGAATCCCAGCAGACGCGCTGCCTCGCCGCCGGTCCCTCGTCCCGCGTCCCTGATTCTCATGCCAACCTCCACTCGCGCGGCAATTCGCGGTTCGCCGGATCCTGCCGGTAGAACAGCGCGAGTTGTTCATAGACCTGCGGATAAACGGCCCGGACGATATCCGGAAGCTCGAAAAAAGCCTCGCTGACCACCGCGAAAAATTCTGCCGGTGATGCGGTCGCATACGGGTCGATTTCGGACTGTTCTCCGGCTCTCACTCGCCGGCAAAGATCCTGATACGCGGCGGTGAAGGCTTGCGACCACTTGCGCCGGTCCATACCGGCGTGCAGCGGAGGAAAACCATTGGCTTCACCGTTGAGCATGTCGAGCTTGTGGGCAAATTCGTGGATGACCACGTTCATGCCGTCCATCTCGCCCGCGTGCTCGACGTCGGCCCAGGAAAGGATGACCGGGCCGCGCAGCCAGGCCTGCCCTGCATAGGACATCTCGTCAGTTTCGACCAGGCCGTGTTCGTTACGGATCTCATGGCGCGGCATGAACTCGTCCGGGTAGACAATGATTTCGACCCAGCCGTCGTAGTGCTCGATCCCCAGTTCGAGGATCAGGACGCAGGCCTGGACCGCGATGCCAAGCTTCATTTCCTGGTTGAGCTCCAGGCCGCCGGCCCCCGAGATCTGCTTGCTGTGCATGAACAGGATCGCCAGATCCCTGAGCCGTGAGCGCTCGTCGTCGTTGAGCCGCGCGACGAACGGAAAACACGCAGACACGCGCTGCCAGGTCGCATCGTCCACGTTGAACTTGCGCAGAATGCGGCGCCGGCGCCATTGTGTAAAACCGAACATGCGATTCGCCCGCGAATCAGGTCCGCGGCTCCTCGCCGCCGGCCTCGTCAGCCGGTTCAACATCGAGCATCGACTGGTCGAGGCTGCGTATCTGGTCCGGCTGGTCAAGTTCGACCCGCTCGATCTGCGTAAAGCGCCGTGTGATCTTGTCGCTGGACACACGCACGTCTTCGGCGTCCTGGTGGGCGAGCCGGATGTGATCGGCAAGTTTCCTCATGCGCGCATCGAAGCGCTGGAAATCCTTGCCGAGCTTGCCGAGTTCATCCTTGATGATGTGCACCTGTTCGCGCGTGGCGACGTCCTTCATGACCGCCCGCGCAGTATTCAGCACAGCCATCAGCGTGGTTGGCGACACGATCCAGACCCGGCGCTGCATGGCGTAATCCACCACCTCGGAATGATAGGCGTGGATTTCCGCGAACACTGCTTCCGCCGGCACGAACATGACGGCGCCGTCGGACGTCTCTCCGGCAATGATGTATTTGGCAGCGATGTCATCGACATGCTTTTTCACGTCCGCACGGAACTGGCGCTGCGCGGCGAGGCGCTCCGGCTCAGCCAGACCCGGTTCGAACATGCGGCGATAATTCTCCAGCGGGAATTTCGCATCGACCGCAACCATACCGGTGGGGGCCGGCAGTTTGAGCACGCAGTCCGCGCGCGCGCCGTTACCCTTGAACGTGTACTGGAACTCGTAGGCCATCTCGGGGAGGATGTTGCGCACCAGGTTTTCGAGCTGTACCTCCCCGAAGGCGCCGCGCGAGCGTTTGTCGCCGAGTAGCTCCTGCAGGCTCACCACGTTGCTGGTGAGCCCGTCGATCTTCTTCTGCGCTTCGTCGATTGTGGCCAGCCGCTCCATCACACTGATGAAGGTCTCGTTGGTTTTCTTGAACCCTTCCTCGAGGCGCTCGCTGACTTTGCCGCTGATCTGCTCGAGCCTCGAATCGGTGGTCTTGGTCAGCAATTCCATCGAAGTCGCGAGCTGCGCGGACGCATTTCTCATGGTGGTCTGGATCAGTTCCTGCTCGGCCCGGTTCTGTTCCGCCAGCGTCTGCAGGATGCGCGTCAGTATTTCGCTGCGCAACAGGTCATGCTTCGCCTGCAGGTCCGCACTCATCTCGGAGAGCTTGAGCGTAGTGGTCTCGCGCGTCGCCGAGAGTTCCTCGACCTGCCTGACCTGCAGCGCGCCGACTGTGCTGCGCGTCTGCGTGAGTTCCTGCGTGATGGTCGTGCGCAGGCGATCGAACAATTCGCTTTGCGCACCGCCGAGGCGATCGCCCAGACTGTTCAGGCCGGCATTGAGGTCCCTGATCATGCCCATGTGCTTTTCTTCCAGCGCGTGCGCCAGCGTTTCAGGAAGGTCCGACTGCCTGCGACCCATGACTACGACGACGGCGATCAGGACGACCACCGCGACGAGCGTCGCGGTGGCAACTATGAGCGTGAGGGAGAATTCGAGCATCGGACAAGTATAGCGGAAGGAGTGAAAATCAATTAACCACAGAGGCACAGAGAAGAGCCATTCGCTTGATGGCAACATGGTCTGCGCGTGTTGCCAGACCTGACCACCTGCCTTGGATCCTACGTATACTTCTTCCTCTGTGCACTCTGTGCCTCTGTGGTGAACACCAGCCTTCGGCACTGGAAAAACAAAAGGCCTTCCGAAGAAGGCCTTTTTCAATCCGCTTTATTTCATCCGCTTTATTTCAATCAGGCAGCGGCCGTCGTCGCATCACCGCGTGACGCACGCTTGCGTTCGTGCTCTTTCAAATGTCGCTTGCGCACGCGGATGCATTTCGGCGTGATCTCGACGAGTTCGTCGTCGGCGATGAATTCCACGGCCTTCTCCAGGGTCAACTCGATCGGCGGCACCAGGCGGACCGCTTCGTCCGTCCCTGACGCGCGCACGTTGGTGAGCTGCTTGCCCTTGATCGGATTGACCACGAGGTCGTTGTCGCGCGAATGAATGCCGATGACCATGCCTTCGTACAGCGCATCGCCCGGGGAGACGAACATGCGGCCGCGGTCCTGCAGCTTCCACAGGGCGTAGGCTACGGCTTCGCCGTCGTCCTGGGAGATCAGCACGCCATTGCGGCGTTCGTCCATGTCACCCTTCACCAGGCCGTAGTCGTCAAAAATATGGCTGGCCAGTCCGGTGCCGCGCGTAATGTTCAGGAACTCGCCCTGGAAACCGATCAGGCCACGCGCAGGAATGCGATACTCCAGACGCGTGCGCCCCTTGCCGTCGGCCTGCATGTCCTGCAAGTCGCCGCGGCGGCGGCCGAGTTCTTCCATGACCCCGCCCTGATGGCCGTCTTCGACGTCAACCGTCAGCAATTCGTACGGCTCCTGCTTGACGCCGTCCACCATCCTCATCACCACACGCGGGCGGCCCACCGCCATTTCGTAGCCTTCACGACGCATGTTTTCCAGCAGGATCGTCAGGTGGAGTTCGCCGCGCCCGGATACGACGAACGTGTCGGAATCGGCGGTGAATTCGACTTTCAGTGCGACGTTGGATTGCAGTTCGCGCTCCAGGCGTTCGCGGATCTGGCGGCTGGTGACGTACTTGCCGTCACGCCCGGCCAGCGGCGAGGTGTTGACCAGGAAGTTCATGGTCAGCGTCGGTTCGTCCACTTTGAGAAGCGGGAAAGCTTTTGGGTTGGCGGGATCGCTGAGCGTCACGCCGATGCCGACTTCCTCGATGCCGTTGATCAGCACGATATCGCCCGCCTCGGCCTCTTCGACGACAGTGCGCTCGAGCCCCCTGAACACCAGGACCTGGTTGACCTTGGCCATCTTCGGTTCGCTGTCCGGACCTTGCATGACCGCGACCTGCTGGCCGGAGCGAATTCGCCCATGCGCCACCCGGCCGATACCGATGCGGCCGACGAAACTCGAGTAATCGAGCGAGCAGATCTGCAGTTGCAGGGGCGCGTCGGGATCGGCATCGCGTACCGGCACGTATTTCAGGATGGCTTCGAACAGCGGACGCAGGTTCGTGCTCGGTTCGTTCAGGTTCATCATCGCGTAGCCGTTGAGGGCGGAGGCATAGACGACCGGAAAATCGAGTTGTGCTTCGGACGCACCAAGCTTGTCGAACAGGTCGAAGGTCTGGTTCACGACCCACTCGGGACGCGCACCGGGACGATCGACCTTGTTGACGACGACGATGGGATTGAGCCCGAGGGCCAGCGCCTTGCGCGTGACAAAGCGCGTCTGCGGCATCGGGCCTTCCACCGCATCGACCAGCAGCAGCACGCTGTCGACCATGGACAGTACGCGTTCGACTTCACCGCCGAAATCGGCGTGGCCGGGCGTGTCGACGATGTTGATGTGCGTGCCTTCGTATTCGACCGCGCAATTTTTTGCCAGGATCGTGATGCCTCGCTCTTTTTCGAGGTCATTCGAGTCCATGACCCGTTCCGCAATATGTTGGTGCGCGGCGAAAGTGCCCGACTGGCGCAGGAGCTTGTCGACCAGCGTGGTTTTGCCGTGGTCGACGTGGGCGATGATGGCGATATTGCGTACGTTGCGTGTCATGGAAAGCAGTGCGGCGAAAAAGGTCGCGCAGTGTACCACAGGGAAGGTTGTAATTCATTGAATATCCATATGATGCTTTTGCCGGCCCGCGATGCACAAAAAGCGGGATGAACAACCCTCGCCTAAAGGCGAGGGTTTCGGATTACGGCTCAAGCCGGTAATAGTCGACCTCGCGGTCGACTGAAGTCAAAGTCAAAACCAGCA
>JAYVMZ010000281.1:0-5878 GCA_043758735.1 Betaproteobacteria bacterium | reverse complement strand
CACGCTCGAAAACTACTGTTCCAGTCCATAAACCGTCGATCCAAATCCGCCGCCTGACCTCGATATTTCAGCCTCATCTTACGATTGGAAAATACTGGGCGGCGGAGCCCGCCGGACGACGGTGCGCTATGATGCATTAGCCGCCATCACAGGACACAGGATTGAACGCACCCGCCCGCATCGAAGTACCCGCCCTTTCACGCAGCGCGCTGGCGCTACGCTTGCGCCGCGAGGTGGAAGGCGACGTCCTGTTTGATGCATTTTCGCGGGGCCGTTATTCCACCGATGCGTCGATCTACCAGATCGAGCCGGTTGGCGTGGTCATTCCGCGCAACGAAGAAGCCGCGCGAATTGCGTTGCAGATCACGGCGGAAGAAGGTGTGCCGATCCTGCCGCGCGGCGCGGGGACTTCGCAATGCGGCCAGACGGTGGGAGCGGCGTTGGTCATCGACTGCTCGAAATTTCTCAACCAGATTGTCGAGTTCAGTGCGCAACGCCGCGAAGCTGTCGTGCAACCCGGCGTGGTACTCGATCAGCTCAACGCGTTCCTGCGGCCGCACAAGCTCTGGTTCCCGGTCGATGTGTCCACGTCGGCGCAGGCCACCATCGGCGGCATGACCGGGAACAATTCCTGTGGTGCGCGCTCGATCCGCTACGGCAACATGGTGCATAACGTCGCTGGCGTGGATGCCTGGCTGTCGGGCGGCGAGGAATTTTTCTTCGGCCCGAGCGACGCCGTCGCGCAAGGCCCGACCGCCTATCGCGCGCTGGTCGAGCGCGTGCATGCGGTCGTTCGCCGCGAGGCGGCGGAAATCGAGGCACGCTGGCCGAAGGTATTGCGCCGCGTTCAGGGCTACAACCTGGATATGATTCAACCCGGAAGCGAGGCTCAGCCGCACCCCCACAATCTCGCGCACTTGCTGGTCGGCTCGGAAGGCACGCTCGCGTTCTCCCGGCGTGTAGTACTCAAACTGGCGTCAATTCCGCCGCACAAGGTCCTCGGTGTCGTGCATTTCCCGACTTTCCATGAGTCGATGGATATGACGCGCCACATCGTCGCCCTCGACCCCGACGCCGTCGAACTGGTCGACCGGACGATGATCGAACTCGCGCGTGACAACGCCGCGTTCCGGCCGATCGTGGAGAAATTCCTCAAAGGCGAACCCGATGCGATTCTGCTGGTGGAGTTTGCGGGCGAGGAACGCGACGCACCGCTCGCGAAACTCAGGCGGCTCGTCGAGCTCATGGCCGACCTCGGGCTGCCGGGCAGCGTCGTCGAAGTCACCAACGCCACGCTGCAGAAGGAAATCTGGGAAGTGCGCAAGGCGGGGCTGAACATCATGATGTCCATGAAAGGCGACGGCAAGCCGGTGTCTTTCATCGAGGACTGCGCGGTGCCGCTGGAACACCTTGCGGAATATACCGATCGCCTTACCCGGGTGTTCGAAAAGCACGGCACCAGGGGCACCTGGTACGCACATGCGTCCGTGGGCACGCTGCATGTGCGTCCGATACTCGACATGCGTCGCGACGGCGCCGAGAAAATGCGCGCCATCGCCGAAGAAGCCTGCGCGATGGTCAAGCAATACAAGGGTGCGTTTTCCGGAGAACATGGCGATGGCCTGGTGCGTTCGGAGTGGATCGAGCCGATCCTCGGCCGCAAGCTGACCGCCGCGCTCGGCGAGATCAAGGCATTGCTCGACCCGAAGGGCCTGATGAACCCGGGCAAGATCGTCAACCCGTCGCGCATGGATGATCGAAGTCTGTTCCGCTTCAAACCCGGATATCGGGCGCCGCCCCTGGAAACGGCGTTGGACTGGTCAGCTTGGGGTGGCTTCGCTCCTGCTGTCGAAATGTGCAACAACAACGGCCACTGCCGCAAGTTCGACGCTGGCACCATGTGCCCCTCGTTCCGCGCGACCGGCGACGAACGGCATCTGACGCGCGGCCGCGCCAATACGCTCAGGCTCGCGCTTTCCGGCCAGCTCGGCCCGGACGCGCTGGTGTCGGATGCAATGCGCGACACAATGGAATTGTGCGTCGGCTGCAAAGGCTGCCGGCGTGAATGTCCGACCGGCGTCGACATGGCGCGCATGAAAATCGAATTCCAGAATCAATACCGCAATCGCCACGGATTGACTTTGCGGCAGAAACTGATTGCCTATCTGCCGCGTTATGCGCCTGTCGCGGCGAAACTGGCGCCGCTGCTGAACCTGCGGGATGCGATTCCGGGCGCGCCTTGGGTCACCGAAAAGCTGTTCGGCCTGAGCGCGCGGCGAAGTTTGCCGCGTTGGTCGTCGCTGCCTTTCGCCGCTGCAAGCGCGCCGCCGGCATCGGGCATGTCGGGTCGCAAGGTTGTCCTGCTTGTCGATACTTTTTCTCGTTGGTTCGAACCGGACAATGCTCGTGCCGCGCAAAAAGTGCTTGCGGCGGCGGGCTACGAAGTTGAAATTGCCGCACCGGCGGACAACGGCCGGCCGTTGTGCTGCGGCAGGACATTTCTTGCCGCGGGCCTGGTGGACGAAGCCAAGGTCGAGGCGCGGCGCATGCTGCAGGCGTTGAAGCCTTATGTGGAGCGCGGCATCGATGTCGTCGGACTGGAGCCTTCCTGCCTGCTGACCTTGCGCGACGAGTACCTCGCAATGGGCCTCGGCAACGAGGCGGTGCAACTGGCTGGCCGCGCGCTGCTGTTCGAGGAATTCATCGCGGCGCGCGCGGATGCCGGCGAGTTGCGGCTCGAACTCGCCCCGCTTTCATCGCACTCGGCGCTGCTGCACGGACATTGCCATCAAAAGGCCTTCGACGCGATGCCGGCGGTGCGCAAAGTCCTGGGCCTGGTGCCCGGACTGAAAGTGGAAACCGTGGAATCGGGTTGCTGCGGCATGGCCGGCAGTTTCGGTTACGAGGCCGAGCACTTCGACGTCAGCATGAAGATGGCCGAACTGGCGCTGTTGCCCGCAGTCAGGAAGGCGGGCCAGGGTACCGTGCTCGTTGCGGACGGCACCAGTTGCCGCCACCAGATCCACGACGGCAGCGGCCGCACGGCGCTGCATGTGGCCCGCGTCCTGCAAATGGCCCTGAAGAAATAACAATCGCACCAAGCGAGGGAATCACCGTTGAACGCCAGTCTGAAACGTTTTCTGCTTTATTACCTTCCGTTGCTGGCCAATATAGCGCTAATCGCCTATCTGGTCTGGCAACTCAACCTCGTGCCGTATTTCCAGCGCCAGGGCGAGTTCCAGATTTTCTCCGTGCTGTATGCGGTCGGCGGCATGGTGGTCGCCGTGTCGGGCGTTACCGCATTCATCCACGTCGCCGCGAACCAGCAAGGCCGACGCCGGCTGTTCGTGCTGTCGCTGGTGAACACCATTATTCCAACCGTGCTGCTGCTCGCCATGCTGCAGTTCCGGTGACGGGGTGAAGCAATGGATTCAACCAGCTCTCACCGCTGCGAAAAACCTCCCTCACACCGCAACGAAAATCCTCTCTCTCACCGCAGAGGGCGCGGAGGAAAGACGGAGTAAAGTAGGATTACATGTTTATGAGTGTGCGCTAGCGAGACGTGTCGGGAAATATGGCCATTGAACAATGTGAACCACGGAACCCCAATTCTCTTCCTCCCGTTTTTCCTCTGCGTCCTTCGCGTCCTCTGCGGTGAGAGCGAGATACGAGGTAATAGCCAGGACAGTTCTCATGACCGAATCGAAATGGAAGTTCCACGGCGTGCGCGTCGTCAAGGCCGATGAACTCGATATCAACACCGCGCAGACGCCCGGCATGAATCGCGCCGCCGCCATCACCCATGCGCGTTGCGGCGCGGAGAAATTATGGGCCGGAACTGTGGTGATCCACGCCAAGGCGAAGACCGGCGCGCATCATCATGGCCCGGTCGAAAGCGTGATCTACGTAGTGAGCGGCAAGGCGCGCATGCGCTGGGGCGACAACCTGGAGTTCGTCGCCGAGGCCGGCCCGGGGGATTTCATCCATGTGCCGCCGTTCGTGCCGCACCAGGAAATCAACGCGTCCGAAGATGAACCGTTGTCCTGCGTGCTGGTGCGTTCCGGACAGGAGCCGGTGGTGGTGAACCTGGATATTCCGGTCGCGGAAAAACCGGAACAGGTGCATTGGGTGGATAACATCCATCCTGCGCCAAAGACCTGAAGCCTACAGCCTAGTTCTCCACACGAAGTCACGAAGAACATTCATTTCTTTACCCCCTTGAGGGGGTACGAAGAGGCACGAAGAAAAGAGAGACGAAATTCTGCAATTGGCGCGATTGGCTTGTCTGGGAAGCGGAGAAAATCTGGAATCCGGACCGGCTGACGCAGAAAGCCTCCGCATGATGACAACGCAAAACCCACAGTCGACGAGAAATCAATGATTACCGGTGCCATCAAAAGCCAGATTGACCAGGTCTGGAACGCTTTCTGGTCGGGCGGTATTTCCAACCCGCTCGAGGTCATCGAGCAGATCACCTACCTGCTGTTCCTGCGCCGCCTCGACGACTTGCACACCCTGGAGGAGAACAAGTCCGCCCGACTCAAGGAGCCGATGGCGCACCGAGTGTTCCCGGCCGGCAAGGACGCAAAGAAACGGCCCTACGAGGATTTTCGCTGGTCGCATTTCAAGAACTTCGCGCCAGCCGACATGTACACGGTCGTGGGCGAGCATGTTTTCCCCTGGCTGCGCACGCTGGGCGGCAACGACACCACGTATTCGCACCACATGAAGGACGCGCGCTTCACCATCCCCACGTCGGCGTTGCTGGCGAAAGTGGTGGATCTGCTTGACAACGTGCCGATGGAGGATCGCGACACCAAGGGTGATCTCTACGAGTACATGCTCGGCAAGATCGCCAGCGCCGGCCAGAACGGGCAGTTCCGCACGCCGCGCCATATCATCCGGCTGATGGTCGAACTCACTGCGCCGCAGCCCAAAGACCTCATCTGCGACCCGGCCTGCGGCACGGCAGGCTTTCTCGTCGCGGCGGGCGAGTACCTGCGCGAGCGCGAGCCGAACATCCTGCACGACCGCAAGCTGCGCGAGCACTTTCACCACAAGATGTTCCATGGCTTCGACTTCGACAACACCATGCTGCGCATCGGCAGCATGAACATGCTGCTGCACGGCGTGGAGAACCCGGACATTCGTTACCGCGACTCCCTGGCGCAGGATCACGCAAGCGATGAAGAGGCCTACACGTTGGTGCTGGCCAATCCGCCCTTCGCCGGCAGCCTCGACTACGAGAACACGGCAAAGGACCTGCTGCAGATCGTCAAGACCAAGAAGACCGAACTGCTGTTCGTGGCGCTGTTCCTGAAGCTGCTCAAGCCCGGTGGTCGGGCCGCGGTGATCGTCCCCGACGGCGTGCTGTTCGGTTCGAGCAACGCCCACAAGCAACTCCGCAGGATGCTGATCGAGGAGCAGAAGCTGGATGCGGTGGTTAAGCTACCCGGAGGTGTATTCAAGCCCTACGCCGGGGTTTCGACCGCGATCCTGCTGTTCACCAAAACCAATTCGGGCGGCACCGATTCCGTGTGGTTTTACGACGTCGAGGCCGATGGCTGGAGCCTGGACGATAAGCGCACGCCGCTGTTGCCGGAAGACAAGCTCGGCGTGGTACGCATCGAGAAGGATGCCGAAGGCCGTTCAGTGTGTTCAGAAATCGTGCTGACCGCACAGGATCACCTGAAGAACAACCTGCCGGATGTGCTGACACGCTGGGCCGCGCGGGACGGTGCCGAACGCAAGCGCCCGCGTACCGCGCAGAGCTTCTGCGTGCCTAGCAGCCTGTCGGACTTAGCAATTTGACGCAAAGCAATATGCGTGTAGCACGCATTTAAAGGCGGTAAAGGCTTCCTGGAAAATTTTGAAAGCA
>JAYVMZ010000280.1:0-7693 GCA_043758735.1 Betaproteobacteria bacterium | reverse complement strand
CGGACCAAGGTTGAGCAGATCCAGCCCGGATCCACGCTTCCTCGCAGGAAAAAGAAGAGAAAATAATATGTAACGTTATTTATGAGACACTACACTAGGGTATTCGCCCATAACTGTCGTGTCCGGGCTTCGTCGGATACCGAGCTCCGCTCATCACTGTCGTAAGGGCGAGGACGCTGTGACCCATCCCCATCCCGGCCTTCCCCTTGGTCATATCCATTTCTCCTGCCTTATTCCCGATCATCTAACCGTTCAGTTTTTCACTTGCGCAATTGCTCAATTGCGGTCGAAAATCCCCGGCAACCGTTTTAAGCCCTGCGCCATTAGCCCCTCACCACCAGCCACTAAATGAAATCCGCATTCCTCCGCAGGCCCGCCTGCATCTGTAGTTTGGCGGTCGCTGTCCTTTTTCCTCTCGCCTTTTTCCTCTCGCCTTCCGCGTTGGCCGCCGACTGTCGCGTCCTCGACCCTGAGCTCCAGGGTTTTTACGAGGGCGGGTGCAAGAACGGGTTGGCGCAGGGGCACGGGGTGGCGAGGGGGGGGACGGAATACCGCGGGGAATTCCGCAAGGGCATGAAGGACGGCAAAGGCGTGAAGACCTGGCCGTGGGGGGACCGCTACGAGGGCAGTTTCGCGGAGGACCGCAGGAGCGGCAAAGGCATGTACATCTGGGGCGAGGCGTCGCCGTGGGCCGGCGAGCGCTACGTCGGCGACTACGTTGCGGATCAACGCCACGGTCAGGGCACTTACTACTGGCCCAACGGCGATCGCTTCGACGGGCTCTGGAAGGAAGACCGCCGCTATGGCTACAGCGCCATGGAGCTGCGCCGGCAGGCCGCCGCCGCAGCGCGCACCGAGGCGATGAAGGCCGGTATGCAGGTCTGTTCCTGGGGGCGGACCGGGATCGCTTACCAAGTCCTGCGGGTGGGGACGATTGAAACGCTGGAGGACAACGCCTTGCAGGTGCGGCTCGTCCGGCTCGAAGGCGTGCCCGAGGCGATCAGCGGCAGCAACTTGCAGCCCGGCATGCTGCTGACGGCGCCGCCGGCGGACTGGACGCCGTGTTCATAGGTGGTGCCGTCACGGCTCTTCCCGGCACTCTCTTGAGCTGCCTTTGCCCCTCCACGACAGTCACGGCACTCACGATAGTCACGGCATTCACGGCCCTTAAAACACTTGCCATTCAAGGTTCTTCCCCAGCATAATTACAACCGACCACAGGTTTTTGGTGTTCTCGTCATTCAAGGGGGCAAGAATGAAAAAGCTGGTTTTGGGATTGATGATGGCGGCATTCTCCTCGGGCGTTTTCGCCGAGACCGAAACGCCAGGCGCGGCCGCTGCGGGTGCGGGCGGTGCGGCAGGGGCGACGGCGACGGTGACGACCACCACGATGTTGATCACGGCGGGCGTGCTGGCTGCGGGGGCCGTGGCAGCAGGCTCCAGTACAAATTCCACCACGACGCATCGGTGATGCGGAGGCCAGACAAGTTGTCTGGCCTTCTGTTTTGCGGGACCGGACTCGCCGCAGGGCGTGGTATCCGGTCTTTTCATTTTTCGGTGTGACATTCCCATGAATATTAAAACCCTACGCCTCGTCTCCTGGATCACCCTGGCATTCTTGCCGGTCCATGCGGTCTTCGCCGCACCGGCCGGGCAGATCACGCAATCCTCCGGTTACGTCGCCGTGTCTTCGCCGACGGGCGCGCCGAAGGCGGCTGGCAGCGGGGAAGCGGTGGAAAACGGCCAGACCGTGACGCTCGGCGACAATGCCCGCGCGGTCATCAAATTCCAGGACGGACAAATCATCGCCCTGCAGTCCAAGAGCATCTTCAAGGTCAACAGCTACAAATACGACCAGGCATCGCCGGAAAAGGGCGAGAGCTTCTTCTCGCTGCTGCAAGGCGGCCTGCGCGCGGTGACCGGTCTGATTGGCGCCAACAACAGGCCGGGCTGGAAACTCGCGACGCCGACCGCAACCATGGGCATCCGCGGCACGGACTTCATGGTGGTCGTCAACGAGGGCGTCTACCTGAAAGTCGATGCCGGTGCGATTTCCGCAACCAACAGTGCCGGCACGGTGGTGTTCACGGCCGGTCAGACGGGTGTAGTGGCGAGCGGCACCGCCCTTGGCACAGTCGTTCCCGCCACTGCGGTTCCCGCGGGCACGTTCGGCGAATTGGGTGCGATCAACCTGGGCGCGGTCGGCGGTTCGGCGGTCGGCTCAGCCGCAGCGGCCGGGGGCACCGTGTTCGGCGTTCCTACCGGCGTCTTAGTCGGCATCGGCATTGCGGGAGCCGCAGCGGCGGCTGCCAACAGCGGCGGCGGTACGACGACGCATCACTGACCGGAAGGGCCGTGAATGTCGTGAATGTCGTAAATGTCGTGATGGCGTGACGAGGCAAGATCAAGAAATAAAATGGCGGACGAGAAGGAATCTCGTCCGTTTTTTTTGACTACTTTTCCTGGATTCCGATTGGCACCTTGTCGCACTTCTCCTTTTCAAGATTCGCCCGCCTTGCAGGTTTGGCATGCTCCTTCCCCTTCAGGGCGAAGGCGGGGATCGGGCGCTCTGGTACGGCAGCGCGAGCTGCCGCGATTTTTCCGCGCGCAACATTCAGCCCTGACACCCTCCTTCCCCTTCAAGCGGAAGGTCGGGATGGGGATGGGTCAGACAAGCAGCACACAGCACGCAGCACGCGCTCATCTCCAGGCGCACAGCTCACCGTACGCAGCCCAGTTTTCTTCCTCCTCGCGTTCTTCCTGGCCGCAATCGCGGCTTCTCCTGTCCACGCGGAACCCAGCCAGCCTGACCGGCCAGACCGGCCTGATCTACATGCCGGACGCGCGCATCGATCCGGACGGCACATGGCGCACCGGTTACAGTTTTGCCGATCCTTATGCCACGGTGTGGGTGAGCCTGACGGCGATGCCGCGCATCGAGGCGTCGCTGCGTTACACGGCGATCAGGGGCGTGCCGGGCTTCATCGACCCGGCGCGCGCCGGCTCTTACGGAGACTTCAAGGACAAATCCTTCGACAGCAAATTCCTGCTGCTGGAGGAGGAGGGCGCGTGGCCGGCGGTCGCGCTCGGCGTGCAGGATCTTTTCGGCACGAACGTGTTTCGTGCGACCTACATGACGGCCGGCAAGAAGCTCGGTGATTTCGATTTCACCGTGGGCTACGGCAGCGGACGCATAGACGGCGCATTCGGCGGCGTGCGTTACAAGCCGCAATGGCTGAAGGGCTGGGCGCTGGTGGCGGAGTACGACGCCAATGATTACAAGCGCGACATCGGGTCAGCATTGAGCGGCGTGGACCAACGCAAGCACGAAGTCGTCGCCGGCGTGGAATATCGCTACGGCTGGCTGGGCCTGCAGGCCAGTTACGGGCATGAAGAAGCCGGCGTCAACGCCTACATCTCGATTCCCCTGCAGGAAAAACAGTTCGTCCCGCATATCAACGAGCCCGAGCCGTATGTCGCAGTCACGCCTCGCCCGCGGCTGGAGCAATGGAACAGCGATGAAGAGCACCGGCAGCGCATGATCCAGGCGCTCCTGAATCAGGATTTCAAGAACGTGCGCATCGCCACGGGAAGCGACCGGCTCATCGTCTCGCTGACCAACCCGCGCATCTCGGAGATGAGCCGCGCAGCGGGCCGGGCGGCGCGGACCATCGTGGCGCTGGCGCCGATCGAGACGCGCGAGATCCGCATCACCTACACGGTGAACGACCTGGCGTTCGCGACCTATGAGTTCGTCGACGTGCAGCGCCTGCAGCGTTATTTCAACGGCCAGATCGGACGCGCCGAACTCGACGACTATGTGAACGTGACCTTGGCGCGGCCGGGCAGCGAGGACATTGCCGCCGAGAAGGACGAGGTGATGGTTGCCCTGGACAACGCGCGCAAGTCCACTTTCCTCGACCAGACCGAAGGCGACATCTACAGTTTCCGTACCGAATCCAGTTCGCTGTCGCGCTTCAAGATTAGCCCGAAATTCGGCCTGTACCTGAATGACCCGAGCGGGGCCTTCCGTTACGACACCTACCTGCAGGCGAACTACGACTACAACCCGGCGAAGGGCTTGTTCTTCAATTCGGCCGCGCGCGTGACGCTGCTCGAAAACGTCAGCGGGGTAACTCAGGAATCGAACAGCACGCTGCCTCATGTGCGCACGGACATCGCCAACTACTACGAACACAACGGGCCCAAGATCACCAAGGTGACGGTGAATAAGTATTTCCATCCGGATGAGCGGGTTTACGTGCGCGCCTCCGCCGGCATTTACGAATTGATGTACGGCGGCGCCGGCGGCCAAGTGCTCTACCATCCGCAGACGCAGCGCTGGGCGGTAGATTTTTCCGCTGACTGGCTGCGCCAGCGCGACTTCAACGGTTACTTCGGTTTTCAGGACTACGAAACGGTCACGGCGCTGGCGGCGTTTCACTATTTCATGCCGTACTACGGGCTGACCGGCACGGTGCGCGCCGGCCGCTTCCTCGCGAAGGACAACGGCGTGCGCTTTGAACTGAAGCGGCGCTTCGCCTCCGGCTTCGAGATCGGTGCGTGGTACACCTTCACCGACGGCAACGACATCACCAGCCCGGGCACGCCGGCCAAGCCGTACAACGACAAGGGCATCTACGGCTCGATTCCGCTGACCGCGATGCTTACGCGCGATACCCAGGTGTCCAGTGCCTTCTCGCTGGCGCCGTGGACACGCGACGTCGGCCAGATGGTGCAATCGCCGGGCGATCTCTACGAGATGGTCGAGCGGCCACTGGCCAACGTGCACGATCAGGACGGCCTGGTGCATTTCGGCGACATGGACGACGATCCCTATCGTCCGGATGCGCCGAATGCCCTGCAGCGCGGCGCAAACTGGGAGGCCTTCCAGTATTACCTCGGCAGCGTCGGCCCCTCGCTGATCTCGGACGAAGTGCTGCTCGGCACACTCGCCGGCGTGGCCGCGGTGGGACTGTCGTATACGGTCGACGACAACGTCGACAAGTGGGCGAGCAAACACAAGGACGATCGCGTCAATCGCAGAGCCGGCGATGTGGGCAAGTTCGCCACGCTCGGCGTGCTGGGCGCGACCGCGTTCGCCGCATTGGATCGCGACGATCCGCGGCTGTCGCAAACCGCGGTGAGTTCATTGCAGGCCGCGGCGATCGGACTGGGCGTTTCCCTGGCCGGCAAGTACACAGTCGGCCGCGCGCGGCCCGATCTCGATCTCGGCAAGAAGGATTTCGCGCGCGGGCGCGATCGCGGTGATTCTTCGTTTCCGTCCGACCTCACCACGGTCGCCTGGGCCGCCGTGACGCCTTACGCAAAGGAGTACGACGCCCCCTGGCTCTACGGCATCGCCGCCCTCGCCAACATCGGTCGCGTTGCAGAGCGCCGGCACTGGTTCTCCGACACTGTCGCCGGCTCGTTCATCGGCTACGGGGTTGGGTCGCTGATGTGGACGTTGAACCGCGATCGGCAGAAGGGGGATCCGCAGGTCAACGTGCGGCCGGACGGGGTGGAGGTGGCCTGGGAGTTTCGTTAGGGCCGTGACGAGTGAGGCCGTGACGAGATGAACCGGTGACGGCCCGTGACGCAGAATCGAGGTGCAGAATGCGGCATGCTGTCAACGGGAATGCGCAAAAACACGAGTTCGCGTGCGCCGGCGATCCCTCCTGTTTTTTTCTTCCTTCCTTTGACGGAGAGGGGGATGGGTCGCTTCAAAATGCATGCACACCTATCCGTTTTCCGGTTGCTTTACGCTCACTCGTTAATATCACGGTAGCCAGTCCTTCAAGGTGACCAGCCCTTCAAGGTGACCAGGCGTTCAAGGCGCGAAGGCCTGTTCCAGGGTCGCGAGTCTGGAATGCCCCCGCATTTACCGCCATGAGCCTATGATGCCCCGTCCTCGCAAGCGTCGTTGCGCACCGCGACGTGGACTTGGTCTATGTCAGCTTACTCATGGAGTATCGTTAGATGAGGCGTTTTTCTTCTGCCGACGGGAAGCGTTGTCGTGTCGTCCTCGTCGAAATCAAGAACTGACCGCCACATAACGCACTGCTTGCGATAGTCCGCAAGACGCACAGGGAGTTCGCCATGAATCGCCTCGATCCGCCCGGCGCATTGGTTGTGTTGTTCCTGGCTCTGGCTGCGCCGTCATTGGTCTGGGCCCAGACGCTTCCTCCCCACCAGCAGCTTGCCCGCGACATTTATCAGGAACTCGTCGAGATCAATACCGTGACGGCCACCGGGGACACGGCGAGAGCGGCCGAGGCGATGGCGGCACGGCTCATGGCGGCCGGATTTTCCGGGCGGGACGTGCAGGTGTTCACGCCCGCGCCGCGCAAGGGCAACCTGGTGGCGCGGCTGCGCGGGAACGGGTCGCGCAAACCCATGCTGCTGCTTGCGCATATCGATGTGGTCGAGGCGAAACCCGAAGACTGGTCGGTCGATCCGTTCAAGCTGATCGAGAAAGACGGTTATTTCTACGGGCGCGGCTCCATGGATGACAAATTCATGGCCGCCGTGTTTGTCGCAAATCTGATCCGCTACAAGCAGGAAGGTTACAAGCCCGATCGCGACATCATCGTCGTGCTGGAAGCCGACGAGGAAATTCTCGACGTAAACGCCGTCGGCATGCAGTGGCTGCTCAAGAATCACCGCGACCTGATCGACGCGGATTTTGCGCTCAACGAGGGGGGCAGCGTGGGCCTGCAAAATGGGAAGCCATTGAGGAACGGGGTCCAGACCAGCGAAAAGGTGCCGGTCAATTATCGTCTCGAAGTCAGGAATGCGGGGGGCCATAGTTCCGTGCCGGGCAGGGACAACGTCATTTACCGGCTGGCCGAAGGCCTGGTGCGGCTCGGCAAATTCGATTTCCCGATGAAGCTCAACGAGACGACCCGCGCATGGCTTGAACGGGCGTCCAAACTGGAGGAGGCGCAAGTCTCGGCGGACATGCGGTCCGTCGCCTCGGCCCGGCCCGACCCGGCCGCGCTCGCCCGTCTCTCTGCGAAGCCGGTCTACAACGCGCAGCTTAGAACCACTTGCGTGGCGACGATGCTGGAGGGCGGCCATGCTCCCAACGCGCTTCCTCAAGTCGCGCGGGCTACGGTGAACTGCCGGGTGCTGCCAGGTGAGCCGGTAGATGAAGTCCAGAAAACATTGGTCGGCGTGTTGGCCGACGAGCAGATTTCGGTCACGCCGACCTGGGTGCACGTCTCGAGCGCGCCGTCGCCGCTCAACCCGGAGATCATGGACGCGATCGAAAAACTCAGCAGCGAGTTCTGGACCGGTATTCCGGTCATTCCAACGATGAGTTCCGGTGCCACGGACGGGAGCTTCCTGCGTAACGCCGGCATTCCCACGTACGGCCACTCCGGGCTCGCCAGCGACATCGACGACAATCGTCTGCACGGCAGGGACGAGCGCGTTCTCGTCAAATCTTTCTTCGATGGACAGGAGTACCTATATCGGCTGGTGAAGGCCTTGTCTTCGCGGAGGTGACCTTCGGCAGGCAATGCGGGGCAGGTGGCGATGCAGCGTCTGTGACCCGTCCCCATCCCGGCCTTCCCCTTGGAGGGGAAGGAGTGTTTTAGAGTCGCCTTTGGGGATCCGTAAACCCCCCGCCTTCAGGCGGCAGATTTGCATTTCGTTATGCACCTTCGGCACGTAAGTATTGTTGCTGGTT
>JAYVMZ010000279.1:0-3168 GCA_043758735.1 Betaproteobacteria bacterium | reverse complement strand
GGCCTTTCGCCAGCCGCGGCGCTTCCAGCCGCCGGCGAAAGGCGAAGTACTCGTCAACGGCGAGCGTCGTTATTTCATAGGCGAAGCGATCGGGCAGGGCGGTTTCGGCAGGGTTTACGACTGCATCGACGACTGGGGTAATCCGCTGGTCGCCAAGATCCTCATTCCGCACGACCAGTCCTATCGCGAAGTGCGCCGCGTCTGGCAGGACGAACTGCGCAAGCTCCTGGTCATGCGTCATCCGAACATCACGTTCGTCTACGACGCCTTCGAGTACAACGACACCTTCTATCTCATTATCGAGCGCTGCAGTTTTCCGCTGTCGCACCTGATCACACGCCTTGGGCTGGATGCCGACCGCTGGATTCCCTATGTCGCCCGCGATGTTCTGCAGGCGCTCGATTACATCCATGCAGCGGGCTACGTGCACAAGGACCTGCATCCCGGCAATGTGTTCGTCACGGAACAGCGGCGCAAGCACAGAATGATCAAGGAGCAGGTCTGGTCCTTCAAGGTCGGCGATCTCGGCCTGACCCGGCTCGAGTCGGACATCCGTGTGTTCCAGACGCTGCTGGCCGACTGGATTCGGCCGCCGGAAGCGTTCGATCCGGAAAAGTTCGGCGCGGTCGGGCGCCATGTGGATATCTACCAGACGGGATTGTTGCTGCTGGCTTTGATGCTCAAGGAAATTCCCTACTTCACGCGCGAGGAGATTCTCGGCGGCATTCCGCAGGCGCTGGCCGCCAAGCATGATTCCAAGTTTGGTCCGGTCGTTGCCAAGGCGCTACGACGCCATGTGGAGTGGCGCACGCAGACGGCGCTCGAGTTCTGGCGGGAATTGTCGGCAGTGGCGGGAAACAATCCCTGAGCCGGTCCAGGCTATGAATCCCCCGTACAAATCATGAAAAGGAGCGCACTGGCATGGATCTCGGACTCAAGAAACTCAAGGCAGTTGTAACCGGCGGCACCAGGGGTATTGGACGCGCCATCGCGGAAACGCTGGCCGGCGAGGGCGTTGACGTGGCGATCTGCGCGCGCAACGCGGCGGAAGTCAAAAGTGCCGTCGCCACATTGCGGGCAAAAGGAGTGAATGCGAGCGGCAGTGCCCTTGACGTCGCGGATGGTCCGGCGCTGAAAGCCTGGGTCGACAGCGTCGGCAAGGAATTCGGCGGCATCGACATCATCGTGGCCAATGTCAGCGCGTTGGCAGTCGGCGGCGACGAGGAAAGCTGGCGCAAGGGTTTCGCAATCGACATGATGGGGGCGGTCAACATGGTGGGCGCCGCCATGCCGTATCTGGAAAAAAGCAAACACGCCGCCATCGTGACCATTTCAAGCGTGTCCGGACGCGAAATCGATTTTGCTGCCGGTCCCTATGGCGCGTTCAAAGCCGCGCTCATTCATTACACGCAGGGCCTGGCATTCCAGTTGGCCGGCAAAGGCATTCGCGCCAATACGGTGTCGCCGGGCAATACTTATTTCGAGGGCGGTGTCTGGAACCAGATCAAGGACGGCAACCCGAAGCTTTACGCGGAAGCGCTCGCCTTGAATCCGACAGGCAGAATGGGCACGCCGCAGGAAATGGCGAATGCCGTGGTGTTCATCGCCAGTCCTGCGGCGAGCTTCATTACCGGCAGCAACCTGGTCGTGGACGGGGCGCTGACGCGGGGCGTGCAATTCTGATCCAGTGATCCGGATCGCGCTAAAGTCAGCGGCGTGTTTTGATTGCTGCGGCGACGATCGCCGCCACGATTAGTGTTGCGAAACAGATCAGCGACCATTCGGCGATCGACAGGCCCAAGAATTGCCATGCCACCTTGGTGCAATCGCCGGTACCGCGGAAGATCATCGGCAACGCTTGCGTAAGCGGAAAGGATTCGAGCATGAAGCCAACGTCGGCGCCGCAATCGAAAATCTTGGGCGGGTAGTGTTCGAGATAGACATGCCGGATCGCGATGCCGCCACCGGTTGCGGCCATCACGACCAACAGCCCGCCGTAGATGCGACGTCCCGGCAGGGTGGGATTGTGGATTGCCGCGGCGAGCGCGATCACGCCCACCACGATGAAGGCATAGCGCTGCAGGATGCACATCGGGCAGGGCTCCAGCCCGAGCGCATGCTGCAGATAAAGCGCGAAACCGATCAGTCCGGCGCAGGCCAGGAACATCGCCAGGTAAATCAGGCGCGAGTTGAGCATCATCAGATTTTCTCCAGCGCCTGGTCGAGGTCGGCGATCAGGTCTGCCACGTCTTCGATGCCGACTGACAACCTCACCAGGTTGTCGGTGATGCCCAGGCGTGCGCGCAATTCCACCGGCAGGGAGCCGTGGCTCATGGTGACCGGATGCCCGATCAGGCTTTCCACGCCGCCAAGGCTTTCCGCCAGTGTGAATACCGCGCAAGCCTCCAGTGCGCGGCGCACGCCGTCCATGCCGGTTTTCAGGTAGATCGAGATCATCGCGCCGAAGCCGTTCATCTGCTTGGCCGCCAGCAGGTGCTGGGGATGGTTCGGTAGCCCGGGATAGATGACTTTCTCGATCTTCGGGTGGGACTTCAGCCAGGTGGCCAGATGCATGGCATTGCCGCAGTGCTGCTTCATGCGCAGCGGCAGCGTCTTCACGCCGCGAAGCGCCAGGAAACTGGAAAACGGATCCATGATCGAGCCGATCGCGTTCTGCATGTATTCCAGCTTCTCCGCGACGTCAGCGCGATCCCTGACGATGACGGCACCGCCGATCATGTCGGAGTGGCCGTTTATGTACTTGGTCACAGAATGCAACACGATGTCGATGCCGAGCTCGAGCGGGCGCTGCACGTAAGGCGACGCGAAGGTGTTGTCCACCACCGTAAGGATGCCGCGCGCCTTGCCGATTTTCGCGACCTCTTCCAGATCGGTGATCTTGAGCAGCGGATTCGAAGGCGTTTCCACCCAGATCATTTTCGTATCGGGCTGGATCGCTTTTTCCAGCGAACCGACGACATTCGGATCGGCGTAACTCGTCTTCAGGCCCATGGATCGCTTGCGCACGCGTTCAAACAACCGCCAGGAACCGCCGTAAAGATCATCCGCCGCGACGATGTGGCTGCCTGCGTCCAGCAGTTCCAGCACCGTGCTGCTGGCGGCCAGGCCGGAGGCGAAAGCAAACCCGCGCGTGCCGCCTTCGAGATC
>JAYVMZ010000278.1:0-2898 GCA_043758735.1 Betaproteobacteria bacterium | reverse complement strand
TTTCAAATTTCCAGGAGCCATCCCAGCCGTTTTCCGGCGGATTCTTACGCAAATGCGCAATTCTTTCGCGAAACAACAGGTAAAGTCCGCTGTCCGGATTCAACTTGGTCAGGTTGATCAACTGTAATTCTGCCATATCCCAATCGCACGCCCGGTAAAGCTTGATCGCCTGGCCCCAGAGCTTCAACTCGTCCTGCAGCGGCTTTTCGATCTCGCCGGTCAAACCGATCGGCTCGAAGATGGCCACCGGGGCCTCCTTGCCCTTGACCTTGACCTTGTCGAGTTCGCGGAATACAACGTCGGGCACTTCGGCCCGCGTCGCCTCACCGACAATCATGTTTACGCCGTACTGCTTGGTAATGCCCTCCAGCCTTGACGCAAGATTCACGGCATCGCCCATGACGGTATAGGCGAGGCGGATTTCGGAACCCATGTTGCCCACACTCATGCGTCCGGTGTTGACCCCTACGCCTATGCGTATCGGCGGCCAGCCTTTCTCCTTGAAATGGGGCTGCAATTCCGCGAGCGTGCGGTGCATTTCGAGACCGGCCAGTACCGCATTACGCGCATGCTGCGGATCATTCAAGGGAGCGCCCCAGAAGGCCATGATGCAATCGCCCATGTACTTGTCGATCGTGCCGCGGCGCTTGTAGATGATGCGCGTTAGCGGCGTCAAAAACTCGTTCATCAGCTTGGATAGCTCTTTCGGATCCAGGCCTTCGGAAATGGTGGTAAATCCACGCACATCGGTAAACAGCACCGACAATTCCCGGCTTTCGCCCTCCATCGAAAAGGCTTCGGGATCCCGGCTCATTTCGTCTACCAGTTCGGGCGGCACGTATTGTCCAAACAAGCCCGTTATCAGGCGTTTTGCGCGCGACTCCACGAAAAAACCGTAGGACATGTTGAGTGCGAAGAGCATTGCCATCATCAACAGCCCTGACGCCAGCGGGAGCACCAGGTTTCCTTCCGTCCAGACCAGCACGTTGGTTGCAAATACCGCGCCCATCACCACCACCGTCAGCACGGTCGCCCGCAAGGGGTTGACCATGGGCAGCAGCAGGGCCATGCCTATCCCAGACAGCAACAGCAATATCACTTCGGCACCCAGAACGTAGGGGGGCCGTTGCTTGATGGTGCCGTCTAGCATGCCGGCAATCAGATTGGCATGGATCTCCACTCCGGGATAGACACTGGCGACCGGCGCCGCGCGCAGGTCATTCAATCCGGGAGCCGTCGTACCGACGAGTACAATCTTGTTCTTCAGATCGTCGAGCGGCGTTTTTGCGTGGAGCACGTCCGTCGCAGAGATGTATTTGAAACTTCCCTCCTTGCCACGATAGGGGACCAAAGCCGTCACTAGATTGTCCACGGGAATGCGCACGGACCCCATGTCCACCCACTCCAGTCCGGGGTAATCCTTGGACCAGAACTTCTCTTCCGGGAAGCCAGGAACGACCGGAGGCGAACCGAGCCCGAGCCTGATGATCGCCGCCGAAAGCGATTCGTAGTAGGCGCCGTTGTATTCCGACAGCATGGGAACGCGGCGCGTTACGCCGTCGTCGTCCGGCCACGGGTTGAAATGCCCGCCGCTCGCGGCAGCCTGCTGGAATTCTTCCAGGTTGGCGCCGTAGCCCTGCCAGGTCGTAAAGTGGATGTTCCTGCCCTTGAAAGTGCCGGCCGGCAGCACCGGTTTGGGCAGTGTGCCGTTGGAGTGCCCTTTGCCGTCTCCCGATTCGATATTGGAAAAATAGTATCCGAGTACTACGGCGCGGTTTTTGAGTTTCTCCGCGAAAATGCGGTCGTATTCGAGTTGCGGGGTCACATCCTTCAACACTGCCTGGTACTGGGCATTGCCCTTCAGCTCCTTCTGCCCCAGATCGCGCAACGTGCCGAGCCCGGAACTCTCGTCCTTTTCTGCGAATACGACGTCGAAACCGACGATGCCGATCTTGTAATGATCGAAAAGCTGGTCGAGCAAGGCACCGATCTTGTCGCGCCGCCACGGCCAGCGGCCTTCAGCGGCCAGACTTTTCTCGTCGATGTCGATGATGACGATGCGCGGGTCCACGCCGTTGGCCATCGTCAGGCGCAGACGCGCGTCATAGACGATGTTTTCGAAGCGGTCGATGAACGGGATTTGGTAGTAGCGACCGGCATGGCCGACAAAACCAAGGACCACCACGAACCCGAGCGCGATGCGCACCAGGTGCTTCTTCAAGCCGTCTCCCTTGTCATGTTGCGTGCCGGGAGCGCGCTGCAGGCCAGGCTCGCCCGGTAGTTATTGGAAATGATCCCGCGCCGGATCCTGCGCGCCAATACGGACTTTCAGGGTTTCAGGAAGAACTCCATCTTCACCCCGGCCAGTTCGAGGATGTCGTGATCGCCCAACTGATGTGCCTGGGCGTCGAGGGTCTTTCCGTTGACCACCGGGAAGTTGGCCCCTTCCACGTGGGTGATGAAGTAACCATGAGGCCGCTTGGCAATGACCGCGACCTGTACGCCGGGCTTGCCGAGGGTAGTCAGGGGCTTCGCCAGCGGCAACTCCTTGCCTGCGCTCGGCCCGGAAAGGATCTGGATGGTGCCCATGGGCGCAGCCGCAGGTGTCATCGTAGGTGCGGCGGGCGGGGCGGGCGGGACAGGCGCTGCCGCAGGCTTCGCTGCCACTGCGGGTGCGCTCGCCGGCGGAGCGGCGGCGGCGCCTGGATCGGATATCGCCTGAATATTGGTCTGGGTACCGGTGGGATTCCGGACCTCTTGCTTGGGCGCAGCCGCAGCCGGGGCCCGCAGAACCATGGTCTTCTCGAAATCGGCCTGGCTCATGATCGCCGGCGCTTCGTTCATGTACTTGAGCTTGTACTTGCCGATTTCGACGGTATCGCCGCTTTGCAGAAAATG
>JAYVMZ010000277.1:0-4407 GCA_043758735.1 Betaproteobacteria bacterium | reverse complement strand
TTTTTTCCTTTCGGAGATTTGCCATGAGAATACGCACTGTTCTAACTGTAATTGCCGGCGCATTGTCATTGATCGCCGTCACTGGCGCCGCCTTGGCGGCTGACCCCATCAAGGTGGGCCTGCTCGAAGACGTATCGGGCGACCTTGGGTTGCTCGGTAAGCCCAAGCTCAACGGTTCGCAACTCGCGGTCGAGGAAATCAACAAGGCCGGCGGCATCATGGGTCGCAAGATCGAACTCATCCACCTTGATCCGCAAGGGGACAACGCCCGCTACCAGGAATTCGCGCGCCGGCTGGTGAGCAAGGACAAGGTCGACGTGCTGATCGGCGGCATTACCTCCGCATCGCGCGAAGCGGTCCGTCCGATCATGGACCGCACCGACACGCTTTACATTTATACGAACCAATACGAAGGCGGCGTTTGCGATGCCGGCATGATCAGCAACGGCGCAGTGCCGGAACAGCAGTTTTCGACGCTGATTCCGTACATGGTTGCGACGTACGGCAAGAAGGTCTACACCATCGCTGCCGACTATAATTTTGGCCAGATCTCGGCCGAGTGGAATCGCAAGCTGGTCAAAGAGCAGGGCGGGACCGTAGTGGGCGAGGAGTTCATCCCGCTCGGTGTTTCGCAATTCGCACAGACCATCCAGAACATCCAGAAGGCCAAGCCCGACTGGCTGCTTACCATCAACGTCGGCGCCGCTCAGGATTCTTTCTTCGAGCAGGCGGCTGCCGCCAAGCTGGGATTGCCGATGGCATCGTCCATCAAGGTCATGCTGGGATTCGAGCACAAGCGCTTTGCTCCGCCTGCGCTTTACCGGATGAATGCGGTGGCCAACTGGTTCGAAGAACTCGACACGCCGGAAGCCGAAGATTTCAAGAAGCGCTGGCACGCCAAGTTCCCGAAGGAACAGTACATCAACGACATGGGCTATAACGCGTATGTCGCGATCTACCAGTACAAGATGCTCGTGGAGAAAGCAAAATCCACCAAGCTGGCCGATATCCGCAAGGTCATCGCCACCGGCAAGGCCTGCGTGACCGCGCCCGAAGGTGAAATCTGCATCGACCCGAAGAGCCAGCACACTTCGCACCGCATGCGCATGGTCACAGTCGATGAGAAGCACAACGTCAAGGTCATCAAGGATTTCGGTGTCATCCAGCCGTACTGGCTTGGCGAAATCGGTTGCGACCTGACCAAGAAGAACGACAAGAAGCAATACACCCCGAGCGAACTGCCGACGAAGTAACCGGACGGGTTTTATTCGCACGGCGTGCCGCGACCGGCACGCCGTCCATCGCAGGGCAGGTGATGCCGTCGAATTGTCGGGGCGTGGATGTTAGCTGAGATTTTTTCGTTCCTGTACCAGTTCGCGGATGTGTTCGCGTTCCTCATTCTGGCATCGGCAGGTCTCGCCATCGTCTTTGGGATGATGGGGGTGATCAACATGGCGCATGGCGAGTTCATCATGTGCGGCGCCTATGTCACGGTCGGACTGGTCAATGCAGGGTTTCCATTGATTCTTGCGCAGGGGTTGGCGACTGTGTCCGCGGCGCTGATTGGCGTGCTGGTCGAAGTGACTATCGTGCGCAAGCTCTACAAGCGTCCGCTGGATTCGCTGCTCGCCACCTGGGGCCTGAGCCTGATCGTCACGCAGGGCATGCTGCTGATTTTTGGCGGATCGATGAGCGGACCGGGCACGCCGCCAGGCAGCTTCACGGTCGGCGATTACACGTTTTCGATCTATCGCCTGGTCCTGTTTGCGGCTGCACTCGGCGTGATCGGCTTCATCTATCTGGTATTCATGCGCACGAAGTTCGGCGTCTATGCCCGGGCCACGATGCAGAATGCAGCCATAGCCCAAGCGCTCGGCGTCAAGGTCGGGAAAATCTATGCACTGAGCTTCGGCATCGGTGCCGGTCTGGCCGGGCTGTGCGGCGCGCTCTACGCGCCGACCATGACCCTGATTCCGACCATGGGCGCGACCTTTATCGTCGAAAGTTTCGTGACCGTCGTGGTCGGCGGATCGAATGTCCTGCTGGGTACCACGCCGGCCGGAATGCTGCTCGCCGTGATCCGCTCCGGCCTCAATGCCTGGGGCGGGCAGATCATCGGACAGATCGGCATGCTGATCGCGGTCATCCTCATCATCCGCATTTTGCCGGAAGGCATATCCAGCTACATCACGCGCTGGAACCGCTCGCCGGCGCCGGAGAAAGCAAAATCCTGAATTTTCTCAACGGCCCGCAAACTTCGGGTAACGGTCGCTCGTTCTGGATCTGCGCGCTGCTCGTGCTTGCCGTGGCGCTGATTTACCCGGTTTTTGCTGACTCTTACGGCGTTGGCAATACCGCCTATCTGCTTGCCTGGGTGTTCATGGCGCTCGGCCTGTGCCTGCTCTGGGGTTACGGGGGCATGCTGTCTTTCGGCCAGACCTTTTTCTTCGGCATCGGCGGTTACGCCTATGGCGTGCTGGCCACAAACTTCGGCGGCGGAGGCATGACCCTCGTCGCGCTGGTGCTGGCTTTGGCACTGGCGGCGCTCGCCGCACTGATCCTTGGTTATTTCATGATCTGGGGCCGCATCGGCGGCGTGTTTTTCGGCATCGTCACGCTGTCGGCGACGCTGGTGCTGGCGTTCTTCTTCGGCCAGACGGCGGGGCCAGAATGGAAAATCGGCAATGCCAGGCTGAACGGATTCAACGGCATGAAGGGCATGGATCCGCTGTGCATCCCCTGGTTCGACGGCAGCCAGATCTACTTCGAAGGTACCTATCTCTACTACCTCGTGGTTGTCCTCATCGTCATCGTCTACCTCGCGCTGCGCGTCCTGGTCAATTCTCGCTTCGGCAACGTCATTGTGGCCATTCGCGAGGATCCGCAGCGCGCCGAATTGCTGGGCTACGACGTGCGCAAGTATCAGCTCGTCACGTTCGTGATCGGATCGACGCTCGCGGCGTTGAGCTGCGTGATGTATACATCGTGGGGACAGTTCATCGCGCCGTCGAGCATCGGGCTGCCCGCCGCCGCCATGCCGATTGTATGGGTAGCATTTTCGGGCCGCAGTGATATCACCGCCGTGCTGGTCGGGTCGTTTTTCATCCTGTACGTTTTCCAGATGATCACGGTGCATAGCCAGCAGGCCGCGCTGGTCCTGATGGGAGCGATGATGCTGGCGACGGTGATGATTGCGCCACAGGGATTCGTGGTCGGACTGACGCGCTGGATCGGACTGGTCTTGCGCCGTCGCAGGAAGGGGACGAGCTGATGGCCGAATTCCTCGAGGCGACGGCGGTAGCGAAGACGTTTGGCGGCTTGGCCGCCGTGGCAGGGGTCGACTTCTCGGTCGATGAAGGTGAGATTCATTGCCTCATTGGTCCGAACGGCGCGGGCAAGAGCACGCTGTTCAAGTTGATCGTCGGCACTTATGCGCCGACCGCCGGGACCATTGCTTTCCGCGGCGAAAACATCACGGGCATGCAACCGTCTGCGCGTGTGCGGCGCGGCATGAGCATCAAGATGCAGACGCCCAGCATCTTCCGGGAATTGCCCGTTCGCCAGAACATCCAGATTGCGCTCCAGCATCATGTCGCCACGGCCGACCTGGCGCGGGAAGAGGAACGCCTGCTCGCTCTGCTGGAACTGTCCGCCGATGCAACCAAGCTTGCCGGCACCCTGGCGCACGGGCAGCAACAGTGGCTCGAGATCGGCATGGCCCTCGCGCTGCGACCGAAGCTATTGCTGATGGACGAACCCACCGCCGGCATGTCGACGGAAGAAACCTACAAGACCGGCGAACTCATCAAGTCGCTGAACGGGGAAGGCATGACCGTGCTGGTGGTTGAGCACGACATGGCCTTCATCCGGCAGATTGCGCAACGCGTCACCGTGCTGCACTTCGGCAAGGTTTTCGCGCGCGGCTCCATCGGCGAAATCATCGCCGATCCGCGCGTTGCCGAAATCTATCTCGGGAAGACCCATGCCGCTTAACTCAGTTCTCGAGGTCTCCGGCCTGTGGGCGAACTACGGCGCGACGCCGATCCTGCAAGGCGTGGACATGACCCTCAACAAGGGCGAGATCGTCGGGCTGATCGGGCGCAACGGCGTTGGCAAGACCACGACCATGCGCTGCCTGATCGGACTGCTGCGCGCCACGTCAGGATGGGTACGTCTGAATGGCGACGACGTCACCGCGTTGCCGCCCGACGCGCTGGCAAGACTTGGCATCGGCTACATCCCGCAGGGCAGGGAAGTCTTTCCGCGCATGACCGTGGAGGAGAATCTGGAAGTGGGCAAACTCATAGGCGGGCCGCGCGGGCTAAAGAAGCCTGACCTGGTCTACGAGTATTTTCCCAGGCTCAAGGAGCGGCGCAACCAGGTGGCGGGCACGATGTCCGGGGGAGA
>JAYVMZ010000276.1:0-2540 GCA_043758735.1 Betaproteobacteria bacterium | reverse complement strand
TCACGTCGTCACGGCTTCATCCCGACCGTTCTCGGCTAGCTGTCGCGGCCCTGCTCGTCGCGGGCCTGCTGTGGGGACTGACCTGGATACCGCTGAAGTATTTCGGCCGCCAGGGATTGAGCGGCATCACGCTCACCATAATGAGCTACGGCCTGGTCGGATTACTGGTGTTGCCCTGGCTGATCTATCGACGCAAGACTTGGTGGGCGCAGCGCCGGTTGGTGCTGATGATCGCGCTCGCCGGCGGCCTCGCCAACGTCTGCTTCCTGTCCGCCATCGTCCAAGGCGAAGTGGTGCGGGTCATGCTCCTGTTTTATCTGGCACCGGTGTGGGGGGTCATCGGCGGACGCCTGTTCTTCGGCGAACCGTTTACTCGGCTGCGAGTCATCGGCGTCGCGACCGCCGTGGTCGGCGCAGTGCTGCTTCTCGGCGGACCCGCGGTCCTCGCGGCACCCCCTGGCATGATCGACTTGCTTGCGGTCGGTTCGGGGATGTTCTATGCCTCGCAGAACCTTTTCACCCGGGCTGCGGATCGCACGCCGCTCGACGCCAAGGCGCTGGTGGTGTTCGTGGGCTGCGGATTGTTGTCGGGCCTGATCCTGATGGGCACCGGCGAAGCGATCCCCGACGTTTCACCCGCCCTGCTCGGTCAGCTGCTCGCGTTTTCCGGTATCTGGATGCTGACAGCCATGGTCGTCACCGCATGGGGCGTGTCGCACATGGAAGCCGGCCGCGCGGCCATCCTGCTGGTATTCGAGCTGGTCGCCGCCGTGGTCTCGGCGATGTGGATTGCGGGCGACCGCCTGAATGGCCTGGAATGGATCGGCGCCGCGATGATTGTCACCGCCGCGCTGCTGGAAACACGATCATCCAGTAACAAAGGGAGTAAGCCGTAATGAAGGAAACAATGATGAACCGACTGACGTGGATGGAGTATCAGGAACGGGTGCGCGACGACCAGGCGCCTATCTTCCTGCCGGTCGGCGCGCTGGAACAACACGGGCCGCATTTGCCGTTGGGCACCGACGCGATCCTGTCCGCCGCAGTGGCGCAGGGCGTCGCCTGTGTAACGTCCGGTCTGGTCGCGCCTGCGCTGGCCGATGGCTACAAGTCCCAACCGAAATGCGGTGGCGGCCAGCACTTCCCCGGCACCACGAGCCTCGATGCGATGACGCTGGCGCACACCGTGCGCGACACCGTGCGCGAGTTCGCCCGCCACGGCGTGAAGAAGCTCGTCATCATCAACGGCCACTACGAGAACCAGTGGTTCGTGATCGAAGGGATCGACCTGGCGATGCGCGAGCTGGGCAAGACCCCACTGACGATCATGCGGCTGGAGTACTGGGATTTTTTCACGCCGCCGACCCTGGCGAAAGCGTTTCCCGATGGTTTTCCCGGCTACGCGCTGGAACACGCCGCCGTGCTCGAGACCTCGATGATGCTGCACTACCATCCTGAACTTGTCC
The DNA here is from genome assembly GCA_043758735.1 of Betaproteobacteria bacterium. Lineage (GTDB taxonomy): Bacteria > Pseudomonadota > Gammaproteobacteria > Burkholderiales > JACQAP01 > JACQAP01. The sequence goes on along the minus strand of JAYVMZ010000276.1, from coordinate 1,074 downwards.
GGCTCGACCGCATCCCCAACGACCCTCCCGCCAATTTCCCGCCCTACGACATCTATCCCACCCGCACCGAATGGGTCCCGCCGTCCGGCGTGCTGTCGTCGGCGAAAGCGGCGACGAAGGAAAAGGGAACCGCGATGGTCAATGAACTCACAACCCTGATCTGCGCAGCTGTCAAAAAGGAATTCTCATGAACGCAATCGACCATCAAACTCGGCGCAAATGCGCGAAGGACGCAAAGGAAGACATGAAGAGTAACGGAGAGTAGCTTGAAGCTTCTGGAGGAACTGATGGCGGGAAGGACAGCGCTGCTGGTGATTGACATGCAGCGCGATTTTCTGGATCCGCGCGGCTATGCCGCCAAGGCCGGGCTCGACATCAAGCCGTTGCAGGCGGCCATCGGACCCGTGAGCAAGTTGCTTGAGGCGGCGCGCGCGACGGGACTGATGATCGTGCACACGCGTGAAGGGCACGTGCCCGATCTGTCGGATTGTCCGCCTTACAAGCTCGCGCGCAGCCGCGACGCGGGTGCGGAAATCGGCAGCGCCGGTCCGCTGGGTCGCCTGCTCGTCCGTGGCGAGCCTGGCCATGATTTCATCGATGATCTGAGACCAGCCGCGGGCGAGATCGTCATCGACAAGCCGGGCTACAGCGCCTTTGCGCATACCGACCTTGACCACCGGCTGCGCGTGCGCGGGATCGATACGCTGTTGTTGAGCGGGATCACCACAGAGGTCTGCGTCAGTTCGACCTTGCGGGAGGCGGTCGATCGCGGCTACCAGTGCATCACCATCGCAGATGCCTGCGCATCGGGCTCGCGGGACCTGCACGACGCCGCCCTGCGCATGATTGCGGTCGAAGGCGGCATCTTCGGTACCGTCTCCAGCAGCGACAAAATCGCAGCCGAACTTGGACGCAGGACGATCGCGTGACGGCCGTACTCAAATTGTGGCCGCTGCTGACCGCGACGCATCGCTACGACAAGACGCTTTCCACGCGCAAGCGCGAGGACGCCGGCTACTTTCCCGATGACTTTTCCGGCGACTACCGCTGGAAAATCATGGAAGGCGAATATGA
>JAYVMZ010000275.1:0-5591 GCA_043758735.1 Betaproteobacteria bacterium | reverse complement strand
CCGCTGCCGGTCCTGCAGGAACTGGGTGGGTGGTCGTCGCTCAAGATGGTGCAGCGCTACGCCCACCTGTCCGGCGAGCATCTGCGCGCGTGGGTCGAGAAGTTGGGCTTGCAGGCGGTGGTAAATAACCCCCTGCAGGCGCCGCCAGCAGGAGGCAACGTCATAGTTTCGCCATACCCCAGCAAAAAAACCTCTCAAGAGGCTTTGTCTGAGGCCCCGAAGTGACGGATTTTTGGAGGAAATTTGGTAGGCGCGATTGGACTCGAACCAACGACCCCCACCATGTCAAGGTGATGCTCTAACCAGCTGAGCTACGCGCCTAGTGAAGGGCGGATTCTAAACGAAACGCCGCAGGCGTTCAAACCTCACTTCCTGCGCGCGGATTCCACGCCGGAGATATTCCGAACCGATGCCAAGAGCCGGGCAAGTTGCGGCAACCCTTCGACTTCCAGCGTGAACGTCATTTTCGCACTCAGGTCCTGGCTGTGAGATGCACTGGAGGCGACCCGCACCTTTTCGCGTGTGAAGATGTCGAGAATGTCCCGCATCAGCGCGGGATGGCTGCCGGCGATGACCTCGATGTCGACCGGAAACTTCGAGGCGCCGGTTTTGCCCCAATCGGCCGCAATCAATCTTTCCTGCGGCAGGCGCGCGACGTTATGGCAGTCCAGGCGGTGCACGGTAACGCCACGCCCCTTGGTCACGAACCCGACGATCCCGTCGGGCGGCGCGGGTTTACAGCATTTCGCCAGCACCGTGAGCAGCTTGTCGACGCCGACGATCAAAATGCCGCTCGGCGCCAGCGTCGCCGCTCGCTGCACCGGATGGGCAGGCAGCTTGTCCTCCGGCACTTCCTCGCCCAGCGCTGCGGATTGCACCTGACGTGGCGTGACTTCGCCGCGACCGAGCGCGGCGAACAACTCATCCACGCCGGCGAATTCGAGCTTTGCAGCCAGTTCTTCGAGATTCTGTCCGGTCTTGCCGAGCCGCTGCAAGTCCTTCTCCAGAACTGCGCGGCCATTGGCAATGGCTTCATCGAGCTGCCGGTTGTTGAACCACTGCCGCACTTTTGCGCGCGCGCGATTGGTCTTGATGTACCCCAAAGCGGGGTTCAGCCAGTCCCGTGACGGCCCACCCTCCTTGGCCGTGATGATTTCCACTCTCTGTCCATTGGACAATGCGTAGGTCAATGGCACGATGTGGCCATTGACCTTCGCGCCGCGGCAACGATGGCCGAGTTCCGAATGCAGGTGATAGGCGAAATCGACCGGAGTGGAGCCGCGCGGCAGGTCTACCACCCGCCCCTGGGGCGTCACTACGTAGACCATGTCCTGGAACAGATCGGTCTTGAAGTATTCCGCCAGATCCGCTGCATCGGCCAGCTCGTCTTTCCATTCGAGCACATTGCGCAGCCAGGAAATCTTGTTGTCCAGCGCCGGATCGACCTTGATCGCCTCCTTGTAGCGCCAATGCGCAGCCACGCCCAGTTCGGCGTGCTGATGCATCTCGTGGGTGCGCACCTGGATCTCCAATACCTTGCCGTCCGGCCCGACGACCGCGGTATGCAGCGAACGGTAGTCGTTGGCTTTCGGCCGGGCGATATAGTCATCGAACTCGCGCGGAATCGGCGTCCACAGATTGTGGACGACGCCAAGTACCGCGTAGCAGTCCTTGACGTCCTCCACCATCACGCGCACGGCGCGCACGTCGAACAGGTCGTCGAGCCCCACCCCTTTGCGCTGCATCTTGCGCCAGATGCTGTAGATGTGCTTCGGCCTGCCGCTCACTTCCGCAGCGATGCCGGCCCCTTGCAACTCCGTACGCAGGATGCGGATCACTTCTTCGATGTAGGTTTCGCGATTCTTGCGTTTCTCGTCGAGCTGGCGCGCCAGATTGCGGTAAGTTTCCGGCTCGAGGCAGCGAAACGCCAGGTCTTCCAGCTCCCATTTCAGTTGCCAGACGCCGAGCCGGTTGGCCAGCGGCGCAAACAACTCCAGCGTCTCCCGCGCGGCACTTTCACGGGCATCGGTATCCTCGCCAGCCGCCAGTTCGCGCAACCACTGCACCTGGTCGGCAAGCTTGATCAGCACCACGCGCACGTCCTGCGCCATCGCCAGGAACATCTTGCGCAGGGCCTCGAGTTGCGAAGCGCGATCGTTCGTTTTCGGGCTGGCGACATTCCTGCCGCGCAAAGCCTGAATCTGAGCCATGCTGGCGACGCCATCCACCAGCGAAATCACCGCGGCGCCAAAGGCCGCATTCAATGGATCGCGCTCGGATCGCGCAGCGATCGGCGCGCCCAGCAACAGCATTGCGGCAACCGCTTCACCGCCCACCTGCAGGCTGCCGAGGACTCCGGCCGCGGACCGCGCGTGATCGATCCACGATTGCCCGGTCGGGTGAACGCTGCCGGCATAGTTCTGTTGAGCCCATGCGTCGGCGCGAATCACAAGGTCGCGCTCGGCCCGTGGCATGCGCGCGGTCAGCGCCTCCAGCCACTGATCAGAAGCGATATCCCTGTTCACGTCGGCAAGCTTGACCATTTCGTATCAGTTCGGAATCAACGACCCATCCAGTATTTTCGGTCAACATCCCGCCAGCTCTGCACGTCGATGCCGGAAGGGTTCATGCCAATTAACAACGCACCGGAAAGATCGGTTCGCGACGTCCGGCTTCCAGCCTGGCGGTAACGCGCACTGACCGCGGGATGCGGATGCCCGAACCGGTTGCGATAGCCCACCGAGAAAACCGTCAGGGCGGGAGCCACCGCGGCGACGAATTGAGGGGTCGAAGATGTGCGGCTACCATGGTGAGGAGCAAGCAGTACGTTGGCCCGGAGATTTCCGGAAGCTTTCACCAGCCGCGATTCGGAAACTCTCTCAATATCGCCGGGTAGCAAGACGCTGCCGTAAGGAGAAACAACCCTCAAAACACAACTGCGGTCATTGTCCTTCTCGTCCGAAACATTATAGTCGTCGGGCTGCGGATACAGGAACTCGAAGGAGACGCCATCCCACTCCCAGTTCTCGCCCGCATGGCAGAACCAGCTGCGACCAGCTGCAATTCTGATCGCGTGTTCCTCTGGCAGCGATGAAGCCACCCACTCGACGGGGAATGCCTGCAGAACCGACAAGGCGCCGCCACTGTGGTCACTGTGGTCATGGCTGATGACCATTCCATCCAGCCTGCCCACGCCGGCGGCACGAAGGTAGGGCACGACTATACGGCCGCCGGCGTCGATCTGTTCGGTGAAAGCCGGACCGGTGTCGTAGAGCAGCGCATGCTCGCGCGTGCGCACCACGACGGCAAGGCCCTGACCGACGTCGAGCACCGTCAAGCGCACTTCCCCCGGTAAGAGTTTCTGTGGCATCCACAGGAACAACGGCAACATTAGCGCCGCTCCCACCCAGCGCGCGGGAAAACCTCTGGGCAGCAGCATCCAGAGCGCGCCGGCAACGGCAATCGGCACGGCCCAAGCGGCCGGCGCATGTTGCTGCCACACCGCATCGGGCAGGTCGCTGAGCACTCGTAGCAAAATCATGCACAAGGTCATGACCAGGTGCGCGGCATGGGCGATCCAGTCCAGCGGCAACACCGACGCCGCCAGCGCGAGCGGCACGACGACCAGGCTGACCAGCGGAATCGCAAAGGCGTTGGCAAGCGGAGAAACCAGCGACACCTGCTGGAACATCGCCAGCAGAAACGGGACCAGCGCCAGCGTGACGGCCCATTGCGTCTGTGCCCAGGCACGCAACCAGCCGGTTCGTCCAATGCGCGATCCCGCCGCCAGCATGATGACTGCCACAGCGCCAAACGACAGCCAGAAACCCGGCGCGATCATGGCCATGGGATCGAGTACGACGACCAGCGCCGCGGCCGCCGCGAGAACCCCCATGGGCCGGGTAGCCCAGCCAGTCCAGAGTGCGACGGCGACGACCGCCAGCATGTAGACCGTGCGTTGCGCTGGTACGGCGAATCCCGACAAGGCGGCGTAGGCGAGCGCGACCACCAGGCCGCAAACGGTGGCGGCACGAATGGCCGGCAGTTTTAGAACCAGCGTTTCGGATCGGCGCCACAAACGCAGCGCCAGGAGCAGCACCATGCTTGCGACCATCGTGATATGAAGACCGGAGATACTCATCAGGTGATTGACGCCTGTGCGCGTGAACACCTGCCACTGGTCGGGCGGAATAGCCTGCTGGTCGCCGATCGCAAGCGCCACGATGACTCCTCCATACGGCCGGTCGCCCAACGCTTGCAGCAGATGTTCGCGTACTGCTTCCCGCGTTCGTTCCAGCAAATAGACCGGACGCCATACCTGAGCCTCGATCAGATGCGGCGCAGGCTGAGCCCGGATGTAACCCACTGCACGGATGCCGCGCTCCAGCATCCAGGCTTCGAAGTCGAATCCGTCGGGATTGGCATTGCCGTGCGGTCTGTGCAACCGGAGAGTCGCGCGCCAGCGCTGGCCGGCGTGCAAATCAGGTGCCGGTTCGCCATCGCTTGCGTACCACATCAGGGAAACGCGCGAAGGAATCCGTGCATTCAGCGTGTACGTCCGATCCACATCGAACAGGAAACGGATCCCGCGTTCGTTCGGCTGGACCATTTCCGCAACGACACCGGCAACCTCGACATCGCGTCCTTCCCAGATTTCCGCAAGGTCGTCGGCGAGCTTCCAGGACCCGGCGGCGGCCGCCCAGAAAAATCCCGTGGCCGCAAATGCGAGAATGACGACGACGTGACAGAGCGCCTTGGCGAAGGCGCCGGACCGGCGCGAAAGAAGTATCCAGGCCCCGGCCAACGGAACCAATACCGTGGCCCCGGTCAAATTCGGCAGGATGGACTGTTGCTGCAGTAGCCAGGCACCTCCTACGAAAGCAAATAGATAGATGCTCGTCACGATCTGCCCAGAGTAATATTGGTCACACCCATGCCACGCAAGCTATTCCGCAAATACCTGCCCAGTCACCAGAGCATCCGCGAGAACCGTTACCTTAGATTCTTCGCGACCGCCCTGCAGCACCACAACCTCTGGCACCTGCACCGCAAATCGGTTGCCGGCGGCGTGGCAATCGGCCTGTTCTGCGGTTTGGTGCCCGGGCCGCTGCAAATGCTGTCCGCCGCCCTGTGCGCCATGGTATTCCGCGTCAACCTGCCGGTTGCTGCGATCGTGACCTGGTATACCAATCCGGTCACGATTCTTCCGCTCTACTACGTTGCATACAAGTTGGGTTTGTTCGTTACCGGGTCTTATCCCGCCACGCCCCCACGCGTCGACCTGCATTTTTTCGATCTGCCGGTCATGGAGTGGATCCCCGCCGCCGTGCACTGGTTCGCGACCATGGGCAAACCTTTTGCGACTGGGCTGGTTTTGCTGGCGATGATGCTCGCCGTCGCCGGCTATCTGCTGGTGATGGCGGCCTGGCGCACGCACGTCGTGCTGGCATGGCGCAAACGCCGCCTTTCCCGCATACCATCAGTGGGCAAGTGAAAGGGCTATCCATTTAGCTCCACAAGATCGACAATGACTGAGTGGACAATATCAAGCCGGTTGCAGGCCGGGACTATCCGGCCACATGGAGCGAGTT
>JAYVMZ010000274.1:0-5776 GCA_043758735.1 Betaproteobacteria bacterium | reverse complement strand
GCCGGCTCGACCATTTCAATCGGGTCTTCGATCGTGCAGACGTTGACATCGGGCTGGGCGAGCAGCTTCAGCGTCGAATAAAGCGTAGTCGTTTTGCCTGATCCGGTCGGCCCGGTCACCAGGACGATGCCGTGCGGATTCGTCACCACCTTGCGCCAGCGTTCACGGTCCTCATCGGAGAAACCGAGTTCCTTATAGTCCTTGACGATGACGTCCGGGTTGAAAATGCGCATGACCAGCTTTTCGCCGAACGCAGTCGGCATGGTCGACAGGCGCAATTCGATTTCCTCGCCTTCGCCCGTTCGGGTCTTGATGCGGCCGTCCTGCGGACGCCGTTTTTCGACCACGTCCATGCGCCCGAGTATCTTGATGCGGCTGGTCATCGCGGCGACCACCGGCGTCGGGATCTGGTAGACCTGGTGCAGCACGCCGTCGATGCGGAAGCGCACATTCGCTACATCGCGCCGCGGCTCGACGTGAATGTCGCTGGCGCCTTCGTCGAAGGCGTATTGCAGCAGCCAGTCCACCAGCCGGACGATATGCTGGTCGTTGGCATCCAGCTTGCCGCTCGTACCGAGCTGGACCAGTTGTTCGAAATTGGTGATGTCCGAAAGGCCCGCGTCGTGCTGGTCGCTGGCGCTCTTGACCGAGCGCGCCAGATTGTAGAACTCCACCAGGAAGCCATTGATGTCCTGAGGATTGGCGACGACGCGCTTGATCTCGAGCCGCATGATGCGCGCGAGTTCTGCTTCCCACTCGCGCACGTAGGGTTCACAGGTGGCAATGACCACCTCCGCGGACGTAATGCGGATCGGCAGGATCTTGAACCGCTCCGCATAAGCGTTTGATACGACCTTGGTGACGGCGGCAAAGTCGATCTTGAACGGATCGATGTGCACGTAGGGAAGTCCGGCCTTGCCGGCCAGCCATTCCGTCAGGACTTCAAGGGTCAGCAGCTTCTTCGGATTGCGCGGGTCTTTCCACTTCTGGTCCGCGAGGATGAGCAGCGGATGATGGTCGCTGCTGCGCATGGTTCGGCGCAGCGCGATCAGTTTGTCGGCAGTGTCCTGGGGAACCAGCTTGTCGGCGACGAGGTCGGTGACCAGGAATTCGAGCGTGAGCTTCTTGTCGGGCAGCTTCTGGGTCTTGACCGAACCAGCGGGTGGCGAGCCCGGCGGAGGAGTCGGCTTGCGCGTGTCTGCTGCTGGGGATGCTGGTGCTGGCGTATTGGCAGGCATGTTTTTTTAGCAGGTTCGGGCCGCACTATAAACCGGAGATCAGGCACATCCAAATCACGTCTGACGGATCGATTCTGAATTCGTGCTGCATTTCATCGATCGATCGCTTTAGGATAGTGCATATGTTGGATGTAATGCACCATCATGGATCTTTATAATCTCATAGAGAAAACTAATCTCAAAATGTATTGTTAATTTACAATGAATTAAAGATTAGGAACAAAGATTGCCTGGCTTCGCAAAATTTTATGCGGCAATGACCAATAATAAAGGGGAGGAGTCATGGAAAACCTGAAAACGAGCACGGACACGCTATTCATATTGCTGGGCGCCATCATGGTTCTGGCGATGCATGCGGGATTCGCGTTCCTTGAGCTTGGCACAGTGCGAAAAAAGAATCAGGTCAACGCGCTGGTCAAGATTCTCGTGGATTTCTCTGTTTCCACGCTCGCCTACTTTTTCATTGGATACACAGTCGCTTACGGAGTGAACTTTTTTTCCACGGCAGACAAGCTTGCTGCTGACAGCGGCTATCAGCTGGTGAAGTTCTTCTTCCTGCTGACGTTTGCCGCCGCAATCCCCGCGATCGTATCGGGCGCTATCGCTGAACGCGCGAAATTCAATACGCAACTGGCGGCTACATTCCTGCTCGTGGGGTTCATCTATCCGTTCATCGAGGGCATTTCCTGGAACGGCAATTTCGGCCTGCAGCATTTGCTGGAAGCCACCTTCGGCGCGCCTTTCCATGATTTTGCCGGATCCATCGTCGTTCACGCCGTGGGCGGATGGAGCGGCCTTATTGCCGCGCTGATGCTCGGTGCGCGCCGTGGCCGTTACAACAAGGAAGGCGGAATCGCGGCGCATCCGCCGTCGAGCATCCCTTTTCTCGCTCTCGGCGCGTGGATTCTCACGGTCGGATGGTTTGGCTTCAATGTCATGTCCGCGCAGTCAATCGACAAGCTAAGCGGCCTGGTGGCTGTCAACTCGCTGATGGCCATGGCGGGTGGCACCATTGGCGCGTTGATCGCCGGTCGTAATGACCCGGGTTTTGTCCACAACGGGCCCCTCGCAGGACTGGTTGCGATTTGCGCCGGATCGGATTTAATGCACCCACTGGGCGGGCTGGCGACAGGGATCGTCGCGGGTGTTCTGTTCGTTGTCATGTTTACCGTGACCCAAAATCGCTGGAAGATCGACGATGTCCTGGGTGTTTGGCCGCTGCATGGACTGTGCGGGGCGTGGGGGGGAATCGCGGCCGGCATTTTCGGCCTTAAAGCATTCGGCGGATTAGGAGGGGTGAGCCTGCTGGCGCAGATTGCCGGCTCGACGCTCGGGATCGGCATCGCGGTATGCGGGGCGCTCGTTGTCTACGGCGGATTAAAAGCGGCGGTAGGCATAAGACTCGGCGCGGAAGAGGAGTTCATGGGGGCCGACCTGAGCATACACAAAATTTCCGCGACCGCGGAAAAAGAGGTCAGCTGGTAGCTGGCGACCGGAAGTCATTTCGCGGACAGGCGGCGGCGTAACTGCGCCGCCCCATTCTTTGCATCGGGCGCACCTATTCCAGGTCGTCCGGTCCAACGCCGGGACACTCAGTCATAATGCCCTTAAGCTTACCTGGTGATTACGCTTGGATACGCCGGACCTGTCGAGACTGAAAATAGATCGCACGAAAACCGCATTCGCCCGATCGGGTGCGGGGGGGCGCTGGAAACGGCGGCTGCTGTCGCTGTCGATGGTGGTGGTAGCGCTGGTCGCGGCTGCGGTTGTTTACTATCGATGGGCCACCGCGCCTGTGGAAGTGGAAACGGCCACCGTGTCTATGGCCTATCCGTCGCAAAGCTTCACCGTTCTGAACGCGACCGGTTACGTCGTCGCCCAGCGCAAGGCCGCGGTCGCCTCGAAAGCGACCGGCCGGCTGGTCTGGCTGGGCGTTCAGGAAGGCAGCCGTGTGCGCAAAGATGACGTCATAGCGCGCCTCGAAGATCTGGACGTAAAGGCCACGCGCGAGCAGGCGGCGGCCAATGTGCAGCTCGCACGCGCCAACCTGGAACAGGGACAGGCGGAACAGAAGGATGCCGAAGTCGCGCTGAAGCGTTCGCAGGGCCTGCTGGCGCAGGGTTTCGTCTCGCAGGCTTCGCACGACGTCGCCGTGGCACGCTTGAACAAATCCACGGCGCAGATCGCCAGCCTGCAGGCCGCAATTGCCGCCGCCGTGGCCAACTTGCGCGGCGCACAGGTGGGGGTCGAGCAAACGCTCATCCGCGCGCCTTTCGATGGCGTGGTGTTAACCAAGGCGGCAAATGTCGGCGACATCGTCACGCCTTTTTCTTCCGCTCTCGACAGCAAAGGCGCGGTTGTCACCATGGCCGACATGACGACGCTGGAAGTCGAGGCGGACGTGTCCGAATCCAGTCTTTCCAAGGTGCACATCGGCCAGCCCGTGGAAATCCAGCTGGACGCGCTGCCGGACAAACGTTTTCGCGGCGAGGTCAGCCGTACCGTGCCGACGGTGGATCGCGCCAAGGCGACGGTGATGACCAAGATCCGCTTCCTCGATGTGGATGAACGCGTACTGCCGGAAATGAGCGCGAAGGCCGCGTTTCTGACGAAAGAGGTTGGCGACACCGAGCGTACGGCGCGCGCGGCACTGAACCCGACCGCGATCACGAGCCGGGGCGGCCGCGAGGTCGTGTTCGTCCTGAAGGAGGGCAAAGTGGCCGAAGTGCCGATCGAGACCGGCGCGAAGATCGGTGACCTCGTCGAGATCCGGCGCGGTCCGCAACCCGGCGACAAGGTGGTGCTGAGGCCGCCCGAAAAACTGCGCGATGGTGCCGCCGTCAAGTCCGCGACCAAGTGATGGCCGGCACGCCGATCGTCGAAATCCGCCATCTGTTCAAATCCTATCAGCGGGGCGGGCAGGTGGTCCCGGTGCTTCACGACCTGAGCTTCGATATCGCCGAGGGCGAGTATCTCGCGCTGATGGGGCCATCGGGCTCGGGCAAGAGCACTCTGCTCAATCTCATCGCCGGAATCGACAAGCCTGACAGCGGCGAGTTGCGCATCGGCGGGGAAGATATCTCCCGTCTGTCCGAATCCGGACTGGCCGACTGGCGCGCAGCGAACATCGGTTTCATTTTCCAGTTCTATAACCTGATGCCGGTGCTGAGCGCATTCGAGAATGTCGAATTGCCATTGCTGCTGACCGGTCTGGGCCGCCGCGACCGGCGCGAGCGCGTCGAACTGGCGCTGGAAATGGTCAGCCTCACGGACCGATCCACACACTATCCTTCCGAACTCTCCGGCGGACAGCAGCAGCGCGTGGCCATTGCGCGCGCGATCATCACTGATCCGTTGCTGATCGTCGCCGACGAACCGACCGGCGACCTCGATCGCGTCTCCGCCGGCGATATTCTCGGCATGCTGGAGCGGCTGAATCGCGAACTGGGGAAGACCATCGTGATGGTGACGCACGACCAGCGTGCCGCCGGGCGCGCCCGCATCATCAAGCACCTCGACAAAGGTGAACTCGTTGACGGCGAAACGACGCACTAGCCGCCAATCCCGGCGGTGAATTCCGGACGATGTATTTCCTGAAACTCGTTCTTCGCAATGCGCTGCGCCACAAACTGCGCACCGGCCTGACCATGCTTGGCATCTTTGTCGCTATCCTGGCGTTCGGCCTGTTGCGCACGGTGGTGGAGGCCTGGTTTGCGGGAGCGGAAAACGCCTCGACCACCCGGCTGATCACGCGAAATTCAATCTCCCTCGTATTCCCGTTGCCGATCACCTACGGCGAGCGGATACGGCAGGTCGAAGGGGTGACGCATGTCAGCCATGCGAACTGGTTTGGCGGCGTCTATGTCTCGGAGAAGAACTTCTTTCCGCAGTTTGCCGTGGATGCCGCCACGTATCTTTCGATGTATCCCGAGTACCTGATTCCGCCCGAGAACATGAAAGCCTTCCTGCTGGATCGAAAAGGCTGCGTCGTCGGTCGCAAGCTCGCACAGCAGTATGGATTCAAGGTCGGCGACGTCGTGCCTTTGCGGGGGACCATTTATCCCGGGACCTGGGATTTCGTCGTCCGCGCCATTTACGACGGCGCCGACGCCAAGACCGACACCAAGACCGACACGTCGCAGTTCTTCTTTCACTGGGACTACCTGAACGAGATCCAGAAAAAAACGGTGCCGCGCCGCGCCAACACGGTGGGTGTCTATATCGTGGGCATCGACCAGTCGAGCCGCGCGGCAGCAGTCAGTGCGGCCATAGACCAGGGCTTCAGGAACTCGCTGGCCGAAACGCTGACGGAAACGGAAAAGGCGTTCCAGCTCGGCTTCGTCGCGATGACCGAGGCCATCGTCGTGGCCATTCAGGTCGTCTCCTTCCTGGTGATCTTCATCATCATGGCGGTCATGGCGAACACCATGGCGATGACGGCGCGCGAACGCCTTGCGGAATATGCAACGATGAAGGCGCTCGGCTTCGGGCCGGCGCGCCTGATCGCGCTGATTTTCGGCGAATCCTTTGCCATCGCC
>JAYVMZ010000273.1:0-3223 GCA_043758735.1 Betaproteobacteria bacterium | reverse complement strand
ACTGAAAGAGTGGACATGGCGATCTTCGATATGATGCCCGTGCCGAACCAGATGATCACGACGGGCGCCAGTGCCACGATGGGAATGGAACCGACCGCGACAATGAAAGGCTGCATGACCCGCGAAACAAAACGCGAATACCACAGCGTAAGGCCGAGCACGGTGCCAATGACGTTACCGAACAGAAAGCCGAGCAGCGTCTCCAGGCCGGTGACCCAACTGTAGCGCACCAGGGTGCCGTCCCTGGCCATGCTCATCAGGTGCTCCCAGATCGCACTCGGCGAACCGAACAGGAATGCACTCAGTGCCGCGTTTCCTGTGGCCTGCTCCCATGCCACCAGCAGCACCACGAGCAATCCGACCTGGCAGGCAATGATCGCGGCATGACGGCGCATCCCGCGCAGGCGGGAGAGCAACATTCGCGGCCGCTGCGCGCCCGCCACCGTCCCTTCGGACTGGCTCACCCCATGTCTCCTCTGCGGAACATTCTATGAACCGTCATTGGCTCTGACCTCCAGTTCGCTCCAGATCGTGCGAACGTACTCGACGAAGCGGGGTGATTCGCGCGCAGCCATCATGTCGCCCCGCTCGGTCTTGAGGTCGATGTCGTGCACAGCGCGGATCCGCGACGGGCGGTGCGAGAGAACAATGACCCGGTCGGACAACGACACGGCTTCCTCGACGTCGTGCGTGATCATCAACAGCGAGCGCCCCTCCTTCCTGACAAGTCGCGCCATGTCGCTTTCCAACACCAGCTTGGTCTGGAAATCCAGCGCCGCGAAAGGTTCATCGAACAGCAGCACTTCGGGGTCGATGACCAGGGTGCGCGCGAGCGCGACCCGCTGGCGCATGCCACCGGAAAGGGCCAAAGGATAGTAATCATGAAACGCGGAAAGGCCGACCACCCGCAGCATGTTGTGCGCACGCTCGTCGCGTTCCGCTGCCGCCATTCCCTGCAGTTCGAGTCCGAGCGTGACGTTCCCGAACGCGGTACGCCACGGCAGCAGCAGATCCTTTTGCAGCATGTAACCGACACGTTCCGGCATGCCGGCAAGCGCCCGGCCCCGCCAATGCACCTTGCCCCACGAAGGCGGAATCAGCCCGCATAGCACATTCAGCAGCGTGGTTTTTCCGCAACCCGAAGGTCCAACGATGCTGACAGTCTCCCCACGGCCGAGCGTAAAGGAAATGTCGCTCATGACCGGGTTGGGACGATCGCTGTCTTCGCCGTAGGTCTTGCCGATGCCCGACACCCGCAGTAGCTCGCTTTGCGTGACTACGTTGGCCGTCGGGCCATCTGACACGGAACCCCTCATGGACGAAAATGGCGAGCGGGCGCCTCGCTCAGGGCTTGACCGTCTTGGCCGCCTTCTCCGCGTAGCTGTTGTCGATCATGTCCTTGAACGGGATGGTTCCTTTCACATTGCCCAGGTACTTCTGCATCGCAATCAGGTTCTCCCACTGTTTCTGGTCGACCTTGACAGACTGCGCGGGAATCTTGAATTCGAACTGCATTTCGATCGCCTTGTTGACGACCGCTGCGGGCAAGTCAGGAAACTCCTTGCGCGCCACTTCTTTGGCGAATTCAGGCTTCGCATAGGCAAGGCGGGAAGCCTCCTCGAACGAGTCGACCAGCGCCTGGACCACATCGGGATGCGCCTTCGCATATTCCGGCAAGACCATGATGCCGGTATTGCAGAACGGGCCCATGTAGCTGGCGAAATCGAACACCACCTTGGCGCCCTGGGACATGGCGTTGGCAACACTCGGCTGGTAGGCCACCGCGATGTCCGCCTGACCGGCCAGCATGGCAGCGATTTCAGTTCCCGGGTTCACCTGCAGGATCTTGACGTCTGTACCCAGCTTGAGGCCGTTGTCCTCCACGATTTTCTTGGTCACGCTGAAATTGGTATTCGGCTCAGGAGAAGTAACGAAGGTCAGCCCCTTGAACTGCTTCGGATCCTTGATCGGCGACGACTTCTTGGAAACGCCGAAGTAATGCGCGCGCTGCACGACAGTGCCGACCACCAGACCGGGACCGCCCTGTTCGCGCGACATTTGCGCCATCGTCGCATCGCCGATGGCGAACTGGGCGCTCTTGCCCAGCACCGCGGCAAAGGCCTGGGTGTCGCCGCCTGCGGCGCTCACGTTGAGCTTCAATCCGTGTTTTTCGAAGATCTTGGCATGCTGGCCGACGTAGAGATTGATGTAGCCGAGGTTGTGCACGGCTTCGACGAAATTGATTTCCTTCAACTCGGCAGCATGGCTGGCGGGCAGCATGCCGGACAGGACGATTGCCGCGCCTGCGACGAGCGAATTGCGACGGCCTGCCGCGAAAAATGTTGGGCCAAAAACTTTCATGGTATCTCCCTTGTGGTAGTACGGACGGAATTTCAATAATAACCTATCGCATTTCGCATGCCATCGCTTCTCATCAATGCGCGAGCCCTGTATCTGATTGAGCGGTTTGAAAAATGGCTAAATGTAACCTGATGCAGTGCGAATCGAACGCCTCATGGCTGCGCGCCTGTCGATCATGCGCGCGCGCCCGTGGTGCGGTCAAGCCAGCGCATTCCTCGCGGACATAGTCGAAGAAAGGAAACGGCAGTATGAGGCCGCATCGCGAACCCTGGAATGCGCGGTACCGACCCGCGCGCCGCGCTCCGATGGACTACTCGATCCAATACTCTCCGGTGGATTGCTGCTGCGAAAGCGAATTGGCGCCCGCCTCGCGTGCACCGCTACCCGTTACTTGTCCGCGAATGCCGCGGAAACCCTTGGTGCCGCCGACGAACGTCTCCACGAAGGAGTACCTGAACGATTGGCGCTTGCCGTCGCCACCGACCTTGGATTGGGTGGTGCCGGTGCCGCGGCTGAATATCTGGCTGCCGTCTTCCAGCTCATACACCGTGTAAGTCGTAAACGATCCGCTCCAGTTCGTGTAGTCGCTCATTCCGCGCACATGGCTTTCGGTTACTTTCACGCCGGCGAATTCCAGATCGTGCGCGGGATAGGTATTGCGCAATTCATAAACGCGCAATTGGTGTCCGGGACGGTCACCGACATCGATCATGTGCTCCTGCAAATACTTGCTGTCGGATTTCGCGCCTTCTGTGATGCTATATTTCTGCTGCGCCCAGCTGCTAGAAGCGGCGACCAGGACGACGAGCGTCGTCAACAACATGTGCAAGGCCTTCATGCAAAGTTTCCCTTTAAAATAAAG
>JAYVMZ010000272.1:0-25838 GCA_043758735.1 Betaproteobacteria bacterium | reverse complement strand
CCGGCCCGCACGACAGTGTCTCGGAAATCGGTTCCAAGGAAGTCGTGATCATCAATCGCGGAAGCCGCGAGGGCATGGAAATCGGCCACGTGCTGGCGTTGTATCACGACCGGCCGTCCGTGACTCCCGCAAACGCAATCGATCCGAAGGAAAAGGTCAAGCTTCCCGCCGAGCGCTACGGGATGCTGTTCATATTCCGCGTCTTCGAAAAAGTGTCGTACGGACTGGTGCTGAATTCGACGCGGCCGGTCAATCTACTCGACGTGGTTCAGACTCCGTAGCAGTACCTGCGGGGCATGGCGCCGGACCAGGAAACGATTGCCTGGATCAAGCTCGGGCTGGTTGCCGGACTGACCCCTTCCGGTTTTCGCAAGCTGCTTGCCGCGCTGGGGACGCCCGAAGCCATTTGCGCGGCTGATCATGCAACGCTGGTACGCAGCGTCAGCAATGATGTCGCCGCAGCCGTTGTGCGCGGTCCCGACCTGAAACGCCTCGAGGCAACCTTGCGATGGCTGGAGGAACCCGGCAATCAGGTCGTTACCTTTGCCGACCACGCCTATCCCCGGCTGCTGCTGGAAATCACTGACCCGCCGCCCCTGTTGTACGTCAAGGGCAAGCCTGATCTGCTCGACGGTGCTGCGCTGGCCGTCGTGGGAAGCCGCAACGCAAGCCAGCAGGGTCGTGTCAATGCCCAGGCGTTTTCGCAGGAATTGTCGCAAGGCGGTTTCACCATCATCAGCGGACTGGCCTTGGGCATCGATGCGGCCGCTCACTTGGGCGGTCTCGCCGCCGCGTCGTCGTCGATTGCCGTGGTCGGCACCGGACTCGATATCGTCTACCCAGCGCGCAATCGTGACCTGGCGCACCAGCTTGCTGAACAAGGGGCCTTGGTCTCCGAATTCGCATTGGGCACGCCCGCGCTCGCCTCCAATTTTCCGCGGCGTAACAGGCTGATCAGCGGATTGGCGCGCGGCTGTCTGGTCGTAGAAGCGGCGCTGCAAAGTGGCTCGCTGATCACTGCGCGCTATGCCCTGGAGCAGGGCCGAGAGGTGTTTGCCGTTCCGGGTTCCATCCATTCGCCGCTGTCTAAAGGTTGCCATCAGCTCATCAAGCAGGGCGCGAAGCTGGTGGAGAGCAGTCAGGACATCCTCGAAGAATTTGGCGCCGCAGTCCGAGTGCGGGAGACCACAACGGTTGTGGACACTGAAACCGTGCAGGAAAACCCGATCCTTGCGGCGCTTGGCTACGATCCGCTTGACCTCGACACGCTATGCGACCGCAGCGGCTTGACGCCGGATAGCGCATCGGCGATGCTGTTGACACTGGAACTTGAAGGCGTAGTCAGCCGCCTGCCCGGCGGAAAGTTTCAGCGCGTGCGCTAGCGTGAGGGGCGTCAACACCTCCAGACAGGGGCTCATGTTCGACATACTCGTCTTCCTGTTCGAAAATTATTTCCATGCCGGTGCCTATCCCGATCAAGAAACTCTTTCCAAACGCCTGTCCGCGGCAGGTTTCGACAGTCGCGACATCTCCCAAGCACTGACCTGGCTGAGCGGTCTCGAACGTGTCGGCCGCAGCGGTACCCGTTCCAATTCCCTTCCCAGCAAAGGTTTCCGGTTTTACACGGAGCCGGAACTGATCACCCTGACGGCCGAAGCACGCGGCTTCCTGCTGTTCCTTGAAAGTGCAGGTGTCATCAGCGTGTTACAACGCGAACTCATCATCGAACGCGTCGTGGCACTGGACGAGCCCGCGGTGGACCTGGACAAGGTCAAGCTTATCGTGCTGATGGTATTGTGGAACCAGAACGAAACTCTGGATTCGCTGGTACTTGAAGAACTGATTTCCCCGAACCAGGAACGCTACCTGCAGTAAGCTTGTATTTCCATGCGATAGCGCAATGGAAATAATGCATTGGACTAGCCCCGCCGATCATGGCGCTTGCTCCGGCGCCATCAACTTCTTATCATTCCGCCTCCTTTCCAGGCCGGAAGCTCAATGTCCCAAAGTCTGTTGATCGTAGAGTCCCCCTCCAAAGCCAAGACTCTGAAGAAATATCTCGGCCGCGGCTTCGAAATAGTCGCGTCCTATGGCCATGTGCGCGACCTGGAGGCGAAGGAAGGCGCGGTCGACCCCAGCGACAATTTCCACATGCGTTACGCGCTGGTGGAAAAAAATAAGAAACACGTAGACACGATCATCAAGGCCGTCGCCAAGGCTACAAATATCTACCTCGCGACTGACCCGGACCGCGAAGGTGAAGCCATTGCCTGGCATCTTGCGGAGATCCTGAAAGACAAGAAGCTGCTGAAGAACAAGAAACTGAACCGGGTCGTGTTCTACGAGATCACGGAATCCGCGGTGAAGGAAGCCGTTGCCCATCCGCGCGGCATTTCCATGCCGCTGGTCAACGCGCAGCAGGCACGCAGGGCTCTGGATCATTTGGTGGGTTTCAATCTCTCGCCCCTTCTGTGGAAAAAAATCGGCCCCAGCCTTTCCGCGGGCAGGGTGCAGAGTCCGGCGTTGCGGCTCATCGTCGAGCGCGAGCTGGAAATAGAAAAATTCCAGAGCCGCGAATACTGGTCGCTGCATCTTGACAGCCACAAGGGCAAACAGAAGTTCAGCGCGCGGCTGATTCAATACCGCGGCGACAAGATTGAACAGTTTTCCATCGTCAGTGAAGACGACCATCGCAAGATCATCGAGGACATCGAGAAGACGGCAAAGGGGACGGCCAAGGTCGTCAAGGTCGAACGCAAACCCAAGAGCAGGCAGCCGGCGCCGCCTTTCACCACGTCGACCCTGCAGCAAGAGGCGGTCCGCAAGCTCGGCATGACCACGCGCGGTGCGATGAGCACTGCGCAACAGCTTTACGAAGGCGTGGAAATCGACGGCGGCACGGTCGGCCTGATTACTTACATGCGTACCGATTCGCTGGCGCTTGCCAAGGAGGCCCTGGTCGACATACGCAACTACATCAAGAAAAAATTCGAGCCGGACTACCTGCCCAAAACGGCAAACGAATATCGCAACAAATCGAAGAACGCCCAGGAGGCGCACGAGGCCATTCGACCGACGTCGATCGAGCGCACACCGGACGCGCTGCGCAAATACCTGACAGCGGACCAGGCGGCACTCTATGAAATGATCTGGAAACGCACACTTTCCTGCCAGATGACGCCCGCCAAATATGACACGACCTCGGTGGATCTGGCTGCCGGCCGCGCGGATACGCTGTTTCGCGCAAGCGGGCAAATCCTGGTATTCCCGGGTTTCATGGCCGTGTATCTGGAAGATGCGGACGACACCGAGCAGGAACAGGAAGCCCGGTTGCCGCTGCTCGAGGAAAAAGAGTCTGTACCGGTCGATCGTATATTCGGCGAGCAGCATTTCACACAACCGCCGCCGCGCTACACGGAAGCAAGCCTGGTAAAGACTCTGGAAGAGTACGGCATTGGCAGGCCATCAACGTACGCGAACATCATTTCGACGCTGCAGGACCGTGGCTATGCCTTGCTCGAGAAGAAGCGTTTCATGCCCACCGATATTGGCCGGCTGGTCAACGGTTTTCTAACGTCTCACTTCAATCATTACGTCGACTACGGATTTACCGCGCGCCTGGAAGAAGAACTCGACGAGATATCCAATGGCGACCGCGAATGGGTACCGGTGCTCAAAGAGTTCTGGAAGGACTTCGCGCGCACCTTGAAATCCAAGGAGAAGGTCGCACGCGGAAGCCCGCTGGAAGAAGCCTGCCCAAAGTGCGACAAACAATTATTCCTGCAGAACAGCCGCCGCGGCCTGTTCGTCGGCTGCAGCGGTTATCCGGATTGCGATTACACGCGTCCGTGGGGAGATCAGCCCGCGGGACCAGTCGTCGTCGGCAAAGATCCGGTCACCGATCTGGACATTCTGCTTATGAAGGGTCCGTATGGCTTTTACGTGCAGTTGGGACCTACGCCGGAAGACAAGACGATCAAACCCAAGCGTGCTGCCTGGCCGAAAAATATCCCCGCCGCTTCAGCCGACCTCGATACCGCGTTGAAAATGCTCGCCTTGCCGCGCAAGCTTGGCGAACATCCTCAATCCGGCAAGGCAGTCGAGGCAAATATCGGCCGCTTCGGGCCGTATGTGAAACATGACGGCATGTTCAAATCCATCCCGAAGGCGGAGAGCGTGCACGACATCACGCTGACCCGCGCCGTCGAACTGCTGGCGGAAAAGAAGGCGGCGGGCGGTGGAGGCAGATCGCTGGGGGCGCATCCGGAGGACAACCGGTCCGTCGCGGTACACAGCGGCCGCTATGGTCCCTATGTGAAATACGGCAAGGTCAACGCAACCATTCCCGCGTCCATCGACCCCGAGAAAATCACGCTCGAGGAAGCGCTCGAATTGCTTTCTGCCAAGGCCGCGAAATCCGGGAAACCGGTCAAAGCGGGGAAAACCGGAAAGACGTTCAAGCCGGCAAAAACGACAAAGCCGGATGGAACCGTGAAGTTGGCCAAGGCTGCGAAGACCAAGGCGAAAAAGAAACCGGCTGCCAAAGGCGGCAAACGCAAGGCCGCCTGAGGCCGGGTTTACACGTCGAGGTTACGTACCCCGAGCGCGTTGGTTTCGATGAACGCACGCCGCGGTTCGACCATGTCGCCCATCAGCGTGGTGAATATCTCGTCCGCGGTAATGGCGTCCTCGATCTGCGTGCGCAACAGACGCCGTGATGCGGGATCCATGGTGGTTTCCCACAACTGCTCCGGATTCATTTCTCCCAGCCCCTTGTAGCGCTGGATCGACACGCCTTTCTTCACTTCGTCGAGCAACCAGTCCAGTCCTTCCTTGAACTCGGAAATCCGGTGTTCATGCTCGCCGCGTTTGACAAAGGCACCCTGGTTGAGCAGCCCCTGAAGAACATGCGCGGTCTGCTTAATCTGGGTGTAGTCGCCGCTTCCGAGGAAGTCGTTGTCCAGATAGCCAACTCGCAGATTGCCGTGTTGCATGCGCTTGATCGCGAGAACCTGTGCCTCGTTCTTCTGGTCGTAGCGGGGCTCGATTACCAGCCCCGGGACACGGCAGAGCAGCATCAGCCGCTGTGCCGATTGCTCTGCTGCGGCGGCGTCTGCGAGGCTGACAATTTCGGGATCTCTGAGCAAGGCGGCCAAGACGATCGGATCGATACGCTTGGCGAGCCTCTCGATGACCGCTTCAGCGAGGATGTAGGAACGGGCGACTTCTTCCAGCGCCTCATTGGCGAGCGGCGGGCGATCGCCTCCCGGATGAAGCTCGGCATCCTTCAGCGCCAGTCGCAGCAGGTACTCCTTCAACTCGTGATCATCCTTGAGATAGCGTTCTTCCTTGCCATGCTTGATTTTGTAGAGGGGCGGTTGCGCAATATAGATGTGGCCGCGCTCGACAAGGTCGGGCATCTGCCGGTAGAAGAATGTCAGCAGCAACGTGCGGATGTGAGATCCATCCACGTCGGCGTCGGTCATGATGATGATGCGGTGGTAGCGCAGTTTCTCGGGTTTGTAGTCGTCCTTGCCGATGCTCGTACCCAGCGCCGTAATCAGGGTGGCGATTTCCTGCGACGACACCAGTTTGTCGAAGCGGGCGCGTTCTACGTTCAGGATTTTGCCCTTGAGTGGCAGGATCGCCTGGAATTTGCGGTCGCGGCCCTGCTTCGCCGAGCCGCCGGCCGAGTCCCCTTCCACCAGATAGAGCTCGCATAGCGCCGGGTCTTTTTCCTGGCAATCGGCCAGTTTGCCGGGGAGCCCGAAACCTTCGAGGACGCCTTTGCGGCGGGTCATTTCACGCGCCTTGCGCGCGGCCTCCCGTGCGCGTGCCGCATCGATGATCTTGCTGACGATAACTTTGGCATCGGCCGGCCTTTCGAGCAGCCAGTCATGCAGCGTCTTCGATATCGCGTCCTCGACGACCGGGCGCACTTCGGAGGACACCAGTTTGTCTTTTGTCTGTGACGAGAACTTCGGATCCGGCAACTTCACCGAAAGTATGCAGGTAAGCCCTTCGCGCATGTCGTCGCCGGTGGTCTCTACCTTCGCTTTCTTGGCCAGTTCATTGGCTTCGATGTACTGATTGAGCGTACGCGTCATCGCCGCCCGCAGCGCGGTCAGATGCGAACCGCCGTCGCGCTGCGGAATATTGTTGGTAAAACACAGCACCGATTCCTGATAGGAATCGTTCCATTGCATGGCGACTTCGACACCGATGCCTTCATGATCGTAGATGGCGTGAAAGATGTTCGAATGCAATACGGTCTTCGACCGGTTGATGTATTCGACGAAACCCTTGACGCCACCGGAGAAAGCAAACACCTCTTCCTTGCCCGTACGCTGATCCTGCAATTCGATGCGAACTCCGTTATTCAGAAACGACAGCTCGCGCAGGCGCTTTGCCAGAATTTCGTAATGAAACTCGATGTTGCCGAAAACCCCAGGGCTGGGATGAAAATGGATTTCCGTGCCGCGCCGCTCGGTGGTGCCGGCGACAGCCAGCGGAGCAACCGGGTCGCCGTTGCGAAACTCCATCGAATGCACCTGCCCATCGCGCCGTATCGTCAGCTTCAACGAATCCGAAAGCGCATTGACGACGGAGACACCGACCCCATGAAGGCCGCCGGAAATCTTGTAACTGTTGCTGTCGAATTTCCCGCCGGCGTGCAGCACCGTCATGACGATCTCGGCTGTCGAACGGCCGGTTTCATCCTCCGGGTGGATGCCGGTGGGAATACCCCGCCCGTTGTCCACTACGCTGACGGAATTGTCAGAATGGATGACGACTTTGATTTCGTTGCAGTGTCCGGCCAGCGCCTCATCGATCGAGTTATCGAGAACCTCGAACACCATGTGATGCAAGCCGGTGCCGTCGCTCGTATCACCGATGTACATGCCGGGGCGTTTGCGTACCGCTTCCAGGCCCTTGAGAACCTTGATGCTGTCGGAGTTGTATTCGGATGAGGAAGACATTTATGTTTATCGGTTAGGGTCAGATGCGCATCGGCATCACGACGTACTTGAAATCCTTGTTGCCCGGGACCGAGATCAACATGCTGCTGTTGGCGTCGCCAACGGCACAATCGACTTCTTCCGTATCGAGATTATTTAGGACATCGAGCAGATAGACTATATTGAAGCCGATATCCAGCGCTTCGCCGGTGTAGTCCACGGCCAGTTCTTCCTCCGCCTCTTCCTGCTCGGCATTGCTGCAGATGATGCGCAGGGTGTTCGCCGCCAATACCCAGCGGACCCCGCGGAATTTCTCATTCGATAATATCGAGGCGCGTTGCAACGCCTGCTGCAAAATGACCCGGCCGACGGCGAAATGCTTCTTGTAATTGGTCGGGATGACGCGGGTGTAATCCGGGAATTTTCCGTCGACAACTTTCGATACGATATCAATCCCGGCGAAGATGAAACGGACCTGATTCGGCAACAACTGGATTTCAACTTCGTCGTCCACATTTCCCAGGAGCTTCGCCAGTTCAAGTATCGCTTTTCGCGGAATGATGACTTCCGATTTTTCAACTTCGCTGGAAAGCATTGTCGACGCATAGGCCAGCCGGTGGCCATCCGTCGCCACCATGTTCAGCTGTTTGCCGTCCGCAACGAGCAGCAGTCCGTTGAGGTAGTAACGGATATCCTGCTGTGCCATGCCGTATTGGACCAGCGACAGCAAGTCGCGGAAAACCTTTTGCGGCAGCTTTACGCTCGCGGTGGCGGATCCGCCTTCGGCCAACCGAGGGAAATCCTGGGCCGGCAGGGTCTGCAGATTGAATTTGCTTTTGCCCGCCTTGACCTGCAACTTTCCTTCCTGGGCATCCAGCGTTACGTCGGTGTTCTCCGGTAGCGCGCGGAGGATGTCCTGCAGCTTGCGCGCAGATACGGTTACCGCGTGATCAGCACCGGCCCTGTTGAGCTTTGCCGTCGTCGCAATCTGGATCTCGAGGTCGGTCGCGACCAGGTTCAGGTCCGTTCCGCGAGTTTCCAGCATGACGTTGGACAGAATAGGCAACGTGTGCCGGCGTTCCACGATTCCCGAGACCGCCTGAAGCGGTCGCAGCAATGCGTCCTTGTCTATATCCAAGATTTTCATTCTTTAAACCTTGATAAGAATAATAGAGTTGGCCAAGTCTGTTAGGTGATCGATAAAAATTAAAGACTTCAATTGGATAGCTCGTTGTATAAAGCAAGTAGTCGCTGTGGATGAATTGTGGATGAATTGCGCATTTATAAATTTGTCGGAGTTTTCAACAATTCATCCCGGGCTTATCAACCGCGCAAAGTTTGCAGTAAGGCGACAAAATCTCGTGATATTTCCGGATTGCAGGCGCGAAGGTCGACAATCTTCCGGCAAGCATGCAGTACTGTGGTGTGGTCTCTTCCGCCAAACGCGTCGCCGATGTCTGGAAGGCTCAATTGGGTAAGCTCCTTGGCTAGGGCCATGGCCATCTGCCTGGGCCGGGCAACGTTTCGTGATCTTTTTTTCGAATACATGTCCGAAACCTTGATCTTGTAATAATCCGCGACGATACGCTGGATATTGTCGACCGAAACCTGCCGCACTTGCACGGCCAGGAGGTCTTTCAGCGCCTCTCGTGCAAGATCCAGCGAAACCTTGGCATTGGCGAATCGCGCATAGGCAAGGACGCGTTTCAGGCCGCCTTCGAGCTCACGCACATTCGACTGGATGTGGTTGGCTATGAAGAAAGCGACATCTTCAGCGAGATTGACCCGGTCGGCTTCGGCTTTTTTCAGCAGGATCGCGACTCTCATTTCCAGTTCCGGGGGCTCGATGGCGACCGTCAGTCCCCAGCCAAAACGTGAGATCAAACGGTCTTCGATGCCGGCGATCTCTTTCGGGTAGGTGTCGCAGGTAATGATGACCTGCTTGTGGGCCTCGATCAGCGCATTGAATGCGTAAAAAAACTCCTCTTGCGTGCGGTTTTTCCCGTTGAAGAACTGGATATCGTCGATCAGAAGCAGATCGAGTGAGTGATAGTATTTTTTGAAACCATCAAAAGCCTTGTGCTGGTAGGCGCGCACGACGTCAGATACATACTGTTCCGCGTGGATGTAGCGGACGTTGGCCGAAGGATTGAATTCGAGCAGCATGTTGCCGATGGCCTGGATCAGATGGGTCTTGCCCAGGCCGACGCCGCCGTATACGAACAGAGGGTTATAGGCGACGCCGGGGTGTTCCGCCACCTGAAGGGCAGCAGCACGGGCGAGCTGATTGGCTTTTCCCGTTACAAATGAATCAAAAGTAAACGACGGATTGAGCCGGGTCTTATCCCGGATCTTGGGTTTTGCCGGGGGAGCCTCGCTCATCGCAGTGGGGCCGCGCAGCGCCTCGACCGGCGCAACAACGGATTTTTCGCTGAGGTTGAGTACTACGTCGACAGGCTTGCGCAGGAATTCGGCGCAAAGCCGTTCAATATCCGAAAGAAACTTGTCTTTGACCCATTCCAGGACGAACCCATTGGGCGCGGAAACCACGACATTTTCCCCATCGAGGCGTGCGTGAAGCGGCTGAATCCAGGTCTTATATTGTTGCGCTGGAAGGGCTTTTTCGAAATGGAGAAGACAATGATTCCAGAAGCTATCCATCGGCGCAGAGTTATGATTTTGAAGCGGGATGCGGCCGTGGAGGGCCCACTAAACAGAGCCATCGAGTTTACCAGCAAGGCCCCAAGTTATCCACAGGCTTGAAAACTCTTCGCGGAGGTTGACAAGCCTATGCTAAAACCCGTGTAATACCGCGCTTTTTCCGCTAGTCACTGGAGTAGAAAATTATGAAACGTACCTACCAACCCTCGAAGACCCGTCGCGCACGTACGCACGGTTTCCTTGAGCGCATGAAGACTCGTGGCGGAAGGGCTGTGATCAATGCTCGCCGGGCCAAAGGACGGGCACGTCTGGCAGTCTGAAGCCGGCGCGTTGCCGGCTGCCTCGCAAAGCAAGGCTGAACGGCAAAGCGCAGTTCACCGGTTCATTCGCGGCCAGACGGCAAGGAAAGTTCTTTGCCGTTTTGGTCAGAAACAAGCAACCGGGTGAACAAGCCCGTCTGGGAATCGTGGTTGGCAGGCATACAGCGCCGCGCTCGGTTACCCGTTCCCTGATGAAGCGTGCAGTTCGAGAAGTATTCCGTCAGTTGCGTGATCAGCTTGGCCCAGTCGATGTCGTCGTGAGAGTCCGCCAGCCTGCAGGGAAACAGGACTTACCCGCGGCCCGTCATGAACTGGAAAGGCTTCTGCGAGAAACTTGCTGATGCGGGCAACACTCCTAGTTTTCATCCGACTGTACCAGCTCCTTCTGAGTCCCTGGATCGGCAACAGCTGCCGTTTCTACCCGACTTGCTCGGAGTATGCAAAGACCGCTGTTGGAAGGTATGGCGCCGCACATGGGGGATGGCTGTCCACGAAACGAATCCTCCGGTGCCATCCGTGGCATCCAGGCGGAGCCGATCCGGTACCTTGATATAAAGACTTCAATGGACAGTATGCGTTTATTTGCGGCGATGGTATTCGCCGTTTCCGTGTTCCTTTTGTTCGATGCCTGGAACAAGGAGCATGGCTCGCAACCCATTCCGTCCGACCAGGTAGCGCAGCGATCCGACGCGGCGATGCCGTCACCGACGTTGCCGCCTGGTGTGGCCGCGCCTGGTTCTCCGGCAAATGCAGTGGCTCCGGCAGCGGCGCCTGCCACGGCAAATCTACCGCCTATCACCGTACGCACGGACGTGCTGATTGCGGAGATCGATCCCGTTGGCGGAACACTGCGCAGGCTCGAATTCACCGAACACAGGGATAAGCTGGATAAAACCAGGAATTTCGTCCTCTTCCAGAAGGATTCTGTCCATACCTATGTCGCACAGAGCGGGCTGATCGGCGAAGAGCTGCCAAATCACACGACTGTGTACAACTCAGCCGCGACGAATTATGAGTTGCATGATGGGACGGACGAACTGGTCGTCAGCTTGATGGCAACCGGCGCAAAAGCAGTCAGTGTCACCAAGAAGCTGGTTTTTCATCGCGGCAGTTATCTCATCGACGATACCTTTCAAATCTCCAACCGTGGCGCAACGGAAATCAAACCGTTCGCGTACTTCCAGTTAGTGCGTGACGGCACGCCGGCCGCTGGGGATTCCAAAATGGTCCCGACCTATACCGGAGCCGCCGTTTATACCGATCAAACCAAATTCAAGAAGGTGGCGTTTTCGGACATCGATAAGGGCAAAGCGGACTATCCGAAACATGCATCCGATGGCTGGATAGCCATTCTTCAGCATTACTTTGTTGCTGCCTTGCTGCCGACAGGAGACATGGCCCGGGAGTTTTATACGCGCACCTTAGGTAGCGGACTGTATACCGCGGGCGTAATCGTGCCGGCCGGCAATATAGCACCCGGTGCAAGCGTTACAGTCGACATGCGGCTTTATGCTGGCCCCCAGGAGCAGGACAAACTTGCCAAGCTTTCTCCAGGCCTGAACCTTACGGTGGACTATGGCTGGCTGACCATCATCGCCACTCCTTTGTTCTGGGTGCTGTCGGCGATCCAGAAATGGACCAACAACTGGGGCGTTTCGATCATATTGCTCACGGTCATCATCAAGCTAATCTTTTTTCCCTTATCGGCGGCGAGCTATCGTTCGATGGCGAAAATGCGCGTGATGGCGCCGAAGATGCAGAAGTTGAAGGAACAGTACGGGGACGATCGCCAGCGCCTGCACCAGGCGATGATCGAGATGTATAAAACCGAGAAGATCAATCCGCTTGGTGGATGTCTTCCAATTGTTGTCCAGATTCCGGTCTTTATCGCGCTCTACTGGGTATTGCTCGCGAGCGTGGAATTGCGCAACGCGCCGTTCATCTGGTGGATAAAGGATCTGTCGGCTCAGGATCCTTACTACATCCTGCCGGTGCTGATGGGCGCGACGATGATTATACAAACCTACTTGAATCCAACGCCGCCAGATCCGGTGCAGGCGAAGGTCATGAAGATCATGCCGGTGGCATTCAGCGTGTTCTTCTTCTTCTTTCCCGCCGGGCTGGTGCTTTACTGGCTAGTCAACAACATCCTCTCCATTGCGCAGCAGTGGCAGATTACGCGCATGATCGAGCGGTCGAATTCCGCTCATGCAGCACGCTGACACAATTGCTGCGATAGCCACGTCGCCGGGGCGTGCCGGCATCGGCGTCGTGCGCATTTCCGGCCCTGCGGTGCGCAATATCGCCGCGGCGGTTCTCCGTCGGTCCTTGCAGGCGCGGGTTGCAACGCTGTGCAATTTTCTCGAAGCTGATTCCATGATCCTCGATCGGGGAATCGCGATCTTCTACGCAGCGCCAAATTCCTATACCGGTGAGGATGTACTGGAATTGCAGGGGCATGGCGGCCTCGCGGTGCTGCAACTGGTCTTGAGAAGATGCCTTGATGTTGGCGCGCGTCCTGCGCAGCCAGGTGAATTTACTCAACGTGCATTTCTGAACGACAAGCTCGATCTCGCTCAGGCAGAGAGCGTGGCCGATCTGATCGATGCCAGTTCGGAAGCGGCCGCGCGAGGAGCGATGCGTTCGCTCGCAGGCGAGTTTTCTGGACGCGTAGCGCAACTAAACGACGCGCTCATCGAATTGCGCAGCCTGATTGAGGCGACCCTGGATTTTCCCGAGGAAGAAATCGATTTTCTTGAGCGTAGCGGCGCAATGAAAAAACTCACCCGACTGCGAACGGGAGTAGCGACTTTACTTGCTGTCGCTGAACAGGGCAGGATATTGCGCGATGGTGCCAAGGTCGCGTTGATCGGCCAGCCAAACGTCGGCAAATCGAGTTTGCTGAACCGCCTCGCTGAGGAAGAAGTCGCAATCGTGACCGAAAATCCCGGCACGACGCGTGATCCTTTGCGCCACGAGCTGGCAATTGAAGGCGTGCCCGTGCACGTTGTCGACACAGCTGGTCTCAGGCATGCGACAGACGCGGTGGAAAAAATCGGCATCGAGCGTGCATGGCGTGAAATCCAGCAGGCAGATTTGGCGCTACTGGTAGTGGACGCTACGCTAGGCCTTACCGAGGCCGATTTCCGTATTGTGGCAAAGTTGCCGCAGAATTTAAAAAGAATATTTATTTTCAATAAGATAGACATTCTAGGAGAGCCGCCGACGGAGATTCAGACAGTAGACGGAACCCAAATATGGTTATCGGCAAAAACGGGCCAAGGAATCGATTTATTGCGCGCTGCTCTTTTGCGCAGCATTGGCTGGCAATCAACGCAGGAAGGCATTTTTATTGCGCGTGAGCGCCATCTTCAGGCGTTACGTAATGCGGAAGCTGCGCTAGCTCAAGCCAATGAATCCGGTTCGCTTGAGTTAATCGCCGAGGAGCTGCGTTTAGCCCAACAGGCGTTCGCGAATATAACGGGGAAATTTAGCGCAGATGACTTGCTGGGCGAGATCTTTTCGCGCTTTTGTATCGGCAAATAGCGCATGACGGAGGTCGCGGTTCTCTGCGGGTTTGCCTTTTTTGCGGGGCTTGTGGACGCGGTGGCGGGCGGCGGAGGGTTGATCCAGGTTCCGGCTTTGTTTGCAGTTTTCCCCTCATTGCCACCAGCTGTCTTGCTCGGAACGAACAAGTTTTCAGCAATAACCGGAACCACCATTGCGACGTTGCGCTATAGCTGGTCAGTCCCCATTCAATGGCGCAACGTGCTTCCCGCGGCAGGGGTCGCTGGCTTGGGCGCCGTGGCTGGAGCCAAAACAGTCACGCTGATTGATCCCACATTGCTGCGTCCCCTGCTACTGCTTATGCTCGGCGGAATAGCGATTTATATGCTGGTGCGTCCGAAGTTTGGCGAGCGCGATGGCGCAGCCGCCCCTTTGAGGCAAGGAGGAGGTGCGTTTTACGGCGTGACCGGAGTCTTTGGGTTCTACGATGGATTTTTTGGTCCCGGTGCGGGCAGCATAATGATGTTTGTTCTCGTGCGCTTGTTCGGTCGTGACTTCCTGAGCGCTGCGGCGACAACCAAAGTATTGAATCTCGCAACGAATTTCGGCGCGCTGATGCTGTTCACGATGACCGGCAACGTGCTCTACGCGGTTGCTTTGCCGATGGCGGCATTCAATGTTGCCGGCGGTTTCCTGGGGGCTCATTTTGCGGTAAGTCGTGGCAGCCGTTTTATTCGAACCGTGTTTCTCATTGTAGTCGTGGCGTTAATTGCCAAGGTGCTCTTCGATCTACTGAAATCCTGGTAATCGGGGATGTTTCACGTGGAACAAAGGAATCCTGTTCCACGTGAAACATTGGTCATGATCGCTTTCCGGTATGATTCGCCCTCCCGGAATTTCAGCTATGCAAAACTCCAATTCATTCGATGTAATCGTGGTAGGCGGTGGGCACGCCGGTACGGAAGCTGCCTTGGCGTCCGCGCGGGCGGGGAGCCGCACGTTATTGCTTACCCATAATGTCGATACGCTCGGGCAAATGTCCTGCAATCCGTCCGTTGGAGGGATTGGAAAAGGGCATTTGGTCAAGGAAATAGATGCTCTCGGCGGCGTAATGGCGGCGGCTACCGATGACGCAGGGATTCAATTTCGCATCCTCAATTCGAGCAAAGGCCCTGCCGTCCGTGCAACCCGGGCCCAAGCCGATCGAGTGCTCTATCGGCAGGCAATTCGCCGACGTTTGGAAAATCACCCAAATCTGACTATTTTTCAACAAGCTGTAGATGACCTCAAGGTTGAAAATAATCGAATTGCAGGGGTGGTGACCGAACTGGGGATTGATTTTCTGGCTTCCGCCGTAGTTTTGACGACAGGAACCTTCCTTTCCGGACTGGTTCACGTGGGGCTGAAGAATTATCAGGCGGGCCGCGCCGGTGATCCTCCAGCCATTCGGTTAGCCCAACGTCTGCGCGCCCTCGATCTTCCGGTAGGACGTTTGAAAACCGGTACGCCCCCCCGGATCGACGGCCGTACGATCGATTACACCAGCATGACCGAGCAGCCGGGCGACCATCCTGTGCCGGTTTTTTCGTTTCTGGGCTGGGTTGCGCAACATCCCAGGCAGTTGCCCTGCTGGATCACGCATACCAACGAGAGTACGCACGAAATCATCCGCAACGGACTTGATCGATCCCCCATGTTCACCGGGGTCATAGAGGGAATCGGTCCGCGCTACTGTCCTTCCATCGAGGACAAGATCACGCGCTTTGCCGACAAGGCATCGCATCAGATCTTTCTCGAGCCCGAGGGTTTGACGACGCACGAAGTCTATCCAAACGGTATTTCGACGAGTTTGCCGTTCGATGTTCAGGTCGAATTGGTGCATTCGATCAAAGGCCTGGAAAATGCGCATCTAACGCGACCCGGCTATGCAATCGAATACGACTATTTCGATCCGCGCGGCCTGAAGTCCTCGCTTGAAACCAAGCCAATCGGCGGTTTGTTTTTCGCGGGGCAGATCAATGGGACTACCGGTTATGAAGAAGCCGCGGCGCAAGGTCTTCTTGCCGGGCTGAACGCGGCGCGCTTGGTCCAAGAAAAAGAAGCTTGGAGCCCGCGCCGCGATGAAGCGTATCTCGGCGTACTGGTGGACGATTTGATCACCCGCGGCGTGACCGAGCCCTATCGCATGTTCACCAGTCGCGCGGAATATAGATTGAGCTTGCGCGAAGACAACGCCGACATGCGCCTCACCGAAATTGGCAGGCGGATGGGCTTGGTAGACGACGAACGCTGGCAGGCTTTCGAGCGCAAGCGCGACGCAGTCGGACTGGAACGTGAGCGTTTGAAATCGACCTGGCTGAACACGAAGCTGCTGTCGGATGAAGAAATGCAGATGCGCTTCGGGCAGAAGCTGGAACGCGACTATACGTTCGAGGAATTGTTGCGGCGTCCTGGGCTCCACTACCAGGACCTGACGTCACTGCCCGGCGCGGGTTCTTGTCTGTTGGATGACCAAGCATCCGAGCAAGTCGAGATCCAGGTCAAATATCAGGGCTACATCGAGCGCCAGCGCGACGAAGTGAGTCGGCAGGCGCAATTCGAAATGACGCGCTTGCCGACCGAGCTCGACTATCGCTCGGTTCGCGGCTTGTCGATCGAAGTGCAGCAAAAACTTAACAAGCAGCGTCCGGAAACGCTCGGCCAGGCGGCACGGATGTCGGGGATAACGCCGGCCGCGATTTCCCTCCTGCTGGTGCACCTGAAACGGGGATTTAGTGCCGCGGGGGTCGATGATCGCATTGCACCCTCTCATCACGCGGGAGGCAGCCATTGAATCAGGTCGCGTCTTTGCTCCGGCAGGGCGTCGCTGGTGTGGGACTGGTTTTGCCTGCAGCGGCAATGGACCAGCTCGCAAGCTATCTGGAACTGTTGGCCAAATGGAATCGGGTATACAACCTCACGGCGATCCGGGACGAATCCAAGCTCGTCAGCCATCACGTGCTCGACAGTCTCGCAGTCGTTGGTCATTTGCCTGACGGAAATATCGTGGACATCGGCAGCGGCGCCGGCCTTCCCGGCATTCCCATCGCAATATCGTGCCCCGGTCGGGTCGTGACCCTGCTCGATTCGAACCACAAGAAGAGTGCGTTCCTGAAACAGGCCGTAGCAGAGCTCGGACTATCGAGCACCCGAGTCGTAACCGATCGGGCTGAAGCCCATCGGCCTACCGAATTATTCAAGATCGTTATTTCCCGCGCTTTCTCGGACCTCGCCGATTTTGCGAAACTGGCGGGCCATCTCTGTGCGGCCGACGGGGTCATGATCGCGATGAAGGGTTTGTATCCGGACGACGAAATGGCGCGCGTCGCCGCATCATGGCAAGTGAGCAAGACCGTGCGCCTGGAAATACCGCAACTCGAAGCCTCTCGCCATCTGATTTTCCTGCGCCCCTCATCCGCTACAGTCCCGAATTGACTCGCATGCCACGTGTGTTAGCAATCACAAATCAAAAAGGCGGGGTCGGCAAGACGACGACGAGCATCAACCTCGCCGCCAGCCTGGTAACAGCCGGTCGGCGGGTACTTCTGGTGGATCTGGACCCGCAAGGCAATGCAACCATGGGCAGCGGCATCGATAAACGCGGACTCAATTCGACCGTCTACCAAGTACTGCTTGGCGAAGCGTCAATCTCCTCCGTGCGGGTGCGCAGCCAGAGCGGGGGCTTCGATGTGATTCCGGCCAATCGCGAACTCGCCGGTGCCGAGGTCGAGATGGTGGACCTAGAGGCGCGCGAGACGCGACTGAAAACGGCCCTGGACGAGATCCGGGAACAATACGACTTCGTGCTCGTCGATTGTCCGCCCGCGCTGAACCTGCTTACGGTTAACGGGCTATGCGCCGCCAACGCCGTGATGATTCCCATGCAATGCGAGTACTACGCGCTGGAGGGACTGAGTGACCTAGTGCAGACCATCAAAAAAGTCCGCGTCAATCTGAATCCCGGACTCGAAATCGACGGGTTGCTGCGCACCATGTACGATCCGCGCAACATGCTCGCGCAACAAGTGTCGGACCAGTTGCAGCAGCATTTCGGCGACAAGGTCTACCGTACCGTCATACCACGAAACATCCGCCTGGCTGAAGCCCCAAGCCACGGGCTTCCCGTGCTTAATTTTGACCGTCAGTCGAAGGGCGCACTAGCCTATCTCGCGCTTGCGGGCGAAATGCTCGGCAAGGCATAGATAGAAAGAATGCAAATGGCAAAACTCAAAGGACTGGGTCGCGGACTCGATGCATTGCTATCAGGGAGCGAAGAACGAGCAGACGACGCGCTCACCGAACTGGCCGTCGGATTGTTGAAGCCAGGCCGCTTTCAGCCTCGCACCCGCATGGATCCGCAATCGATCGCCGAACTGGCCGATTCGATCAAAGCTCAAGGACTGATTCAGCCGATCTTGGTGCGCCCGGTCGAGAACGGCAAATACGAAATTATCGCCGGCGAGCGCCGCTGGCGTGCTTCGCAGCTGGCCGGGTTGACACAGGTGCCGGTCGTCATCCGTACCGTTGCGGACAAGGCGGCGCTGGCGATGGCGCTAATCGAGAATATCCAGCGCGAAGACCTGAATCCGCTTGAAGAGGCGACAGGGATTCAGCGGTTGGTGGACGAATTCGAAATGACGCACGAAGTCGCGGCGCAGGCGGTAGGGCGCTCGCGAAGTGCCGTCACGAACCTCTTGCGCCTGCTCAATTTGTCGAAGGCGGTACAAGACCTGTTGATGCAGGGAAAGATCGAAATGGGCCACGCTCGGGCGCTCTTGGCAATAAGCGGCTCGCGCCAGGCCGAACTGGCCCATCAGATCATCACGCGCAATCTGTCAGTGCGTGAAGCCGAGCAGCTCATCGGCCAGGCCGAGGTTACCTCCCGCAAGACGCCGCGCAAGCAACCCAGAAAAGACCGTGACCTTCAGGCGCTCGAGGAAGAGCTGTCGGAAATCCTCGCAACGGCGGTTACGATAAAGACGACGAAGGGGGGCCGGGGCAAGTTGACAATCGACTATGCAAGCCTCGATCAACTGGAAAACGTACTGCAAAAATTGCGCGGTTGATACAAGCGTTCCGGACATGATTTCTGCGTGGCCGTTGACGCTAAAACGTCAAAACACTTACAATCGAAAAGTTTGCTCCTTCGCATTTGCCTAGCCAATATGATGCTGCGCATCCAGAGCAAGCCGGTACGTACCGTAATGGTTTGGCAGATGATCGTGACGGCGCTGACGGCAGTTATTGCCGGATTGCTGGCCGGTACCCACGGGGCGGCCTCAGCGGCCCTCGGGGGATTGGTCAGCGTCATTGCCGGACTGGCTTTCGCGATGGTCATGCAGTCGAGCGACATGCAATCCGCCGATGGAACGATAATCGCAGCGTTGCGGGCCGAGGCGACCAAGATCGGCCTTGCCGTGATCCTGCTCTGGCTGGTACTGGCGTTATATAAGGATGTGGTGCTCATCGTTTTCATCGGGTCGTTCATTGTTTCGATCCTGGTGTTCTCGATGGCGTTTTTCGTACGTGAATAGAGCAAGTGCATAACGATGGCTGCCGAAAACGAACTGACCCCGACTGAATATATTTCGCACCACTTGACGAACATGACGTCGTCGGTGGGCCAAGGCGATTTCTGGGTGGTGCACGTCGACACGCTGGTCATGTCGGTCCTGCTGGGCCTGGTCAGCCTCGTCTTGCTCTGGTGGGTGGTGCGCGGCGCCACCGCCGGCGTGCCCGGCAAGCGCCAGGCTTTCGTCGAGCTCGCCGTGGAATTCGTGGACGAACAGGTCAAGGGGATTTTCCACGGCGACCGCCACAAGTTCATCGCTCCTGCCGCCCTGACCGTATTCGTCTGGGTCCTGATGATGAATGCCATGGACTTCCTTCCCGTGGATATCATGGCTTGGGTATATGAGCACGTATTTCACCTCGAACATTGGCGCGGTGTACCGACCGCCGATATCAATACAACTTTCGCGCTTGCGCTGTCCGTCTGGCTGCTGATGATTTATTTCAGCATCGCGGTCAAGGGATGGGGCGGCTGGATCCATGAACTGTTCGGCACGCCCTTCGGCAACCATGTGTTGCTCTGGCCGGCGAATTTCCTGTTCAACCTCGTCGAATACATATCCAAACCCCTGTCGCACTCATTGCGGCTCTACGGCAACATGTACGCCGGGGAAATCATTTTTCTGCTGCTGGGCCTGTGGGCGGCCACCGGGATAGTTGGCGCCATATTCGGCGCGATTCTCGGCGCCGGGTGGGCGATCTTCCACATCCTGATCGTTGTACTGCAGGCATTCATTTTCATGATGCTGACCGTCGTCTATCTGTCGATGGCGCATGAAAGCCACTGATTTCGTCATCCACTTTTATTGAAGAGAAGGAAGGAATAGCCAAATGGAAAAACTGCAATTTCTGGCACTCATCCAGGCCTACACCGGCGTGGGTATCGGTCTGATGATCGGCCTGGGTGCCGCGGGCGCGTGTATCGGCGTGGGCATCATGTGCAGCCGCTTTCTCGAAGGCGCTGCCCGCCAGCCCGAGATGATCCCGGCGTTGCAGGCCAAGGTGTTCCTGTTGCTCGGCCTGATCGACGCGTCCTTCATCATCGGCGTCGGCCTGGCCATGTTGTTCGCTTTCGGCAATCCGCTGCTTGCTGTCATTAAATAAGCCAGGATTCCGGCAACCACAGGTTAGGAGACAGCCGTGAATATCGGATTGACCATGCTCTCCCAGGCGGTCGCCTTCGCGATCTTCATCTGGTTTACGGTCAAGTTCGTCTGGCCTCCGCTGATGAGGGCCATCGAGCAGCGACAAAAGCAGATCGCGGAAGGCCTGGCCGCAGCCGAGCGCGGCAAACAAGATCTGGAACTGGCCGCCAAGCGAGCAACTGAAGAGTTGCAGCGCGCCCGGGCCCAGGCAGGCGAAATCATTTCGCAAGCGGAAAAGCGCGGCGCGGCGGTGGTGGAAGAAGCCAAGAATGCCGCCAAGTCCGAAGCCGAGCGCATCGTGGCCGGTGCCAAGGCCGAGATCGAGCAGGAAGTATTCCGTGCCAAGGAAGCGTTGCGCGCGCAGGTATCCGTACTGGCAGTGACGGGCGCGGAAAAGATCCTTAAGCGCGAGATCGACGCGAAGGCGCACGCGCAACTGTTGTCCGGCCTGGAAGCCGAGTTCAGATAAGACGATGGCCGAACTCGCTACCATTGCACGTCCGTACGCAGAAGCGGTATTCCGCCTTGCCAAGCAGACTAACGCCCTGCCGGCATGGTCCGACGCATTGAATCTGATCGTGTCGGTTTATCAGGATCCACAAATGCAAACCGCCATGGCCAATCCCAAGGTCACGTCGGCCGACATTGAAAAGCTGTTGTTGGCCATTTGCGGCGAACGCATCGACGCCGTGGCGCGCAATCTGATTCAGTTGCTGGTGAATAACCGCCGGTTGTCCGTGCTTGCCGAAATCCGCGAATTGTTCGAACACCTCAAGCTGGAAGACGAAGGCAAGCTGGACGCGAAGATCAGCTCGGCTTTTCCCATGGAAGAGGCGCAGCGCAGCCAGGTCGTGAACCTGCTGTCCTCGCGTTTCAAACGCAAGATCAACGCCACCGTGACCGTGGACCCCGATTTGATCGGGGGCATCAAGGTCGAGGTGGGTGACAAAGTCTGGGATGCTTCAGTGCGTGGCAGGCTGCAGACCATGGCCGCGACCCTCACGAAATAGGAGTTTTGACCCATGCAGTTGAATCCGTCTGAAATCAGCGAGCTGATCAAGAGCAAGATCCAGAATCTCGCGTCGTCTTCCGAGGTGCGCACCCAAGGCACCGTCGTTTCCGTTACCGACGGCATCTGCCGCATTCACGGCCTCGCCGATGTGATGCAGGGGGAAATGCTGGAATTTCCGGGCAACACGTTCGGCCTCGCACTGAACCTCGAACGCGACTCGGTGGGTGCGGTGGTGCTGGGTGAATACGAACACATTTCCGAAGGCGATCCGGTCAAGAGCACCGGCCGCATTCTGGAAGTGCCGATCGGTCCCGAACTGCTCGGTCGCGTGGTAAATGCGCTGGGACAGCCGATCGACGGCAAGGGCCCGATCAACGCCAAGGAAACGGACGTCATCGAAAAAGTTGCGCCGGGTGTGATCTGGCGCAAATCGGTTTCGCAGCCGGTTCAGACCGGTCTGAAGGCAATCGATGCAATGGTGCCGATCGGACGAGGACAGCGCGAACTGATCATCGGCGACCGCCAGACCGGCAAGACCGCGGTGGCGGTGGATACCATCATCAACCAGAAGGGCAAGGATATATTCTGCGTTTACGTCGCCATCGGTCAGAAGGCATCGACCGTCGCAAACGTAGTGCGCAAGCTTGAAGAGTACGGTGCGATGGCCTATACCATCATCGTTGCCGCAACGGCGTCCGAATCCGCGGCCTTGCAATACATCGCACCTTATTCCGGATGCACGATGGGCGAGTACTTCCGCGATCGCGGCCAAGACGCGCTGATTATTTATGATGACTTGACCAAGCAGGCCTGGGCCTATCGCCAGGTATCGCTGCTGTTGCGTCGTCCGCCGGGCCGTGAAGCGTACCCCGGCGATGTGTTCTATCTGCACTCCCGCCTGCTCGAACGCGCCGCACGCGTGAGCGAAGCCTGGGTCGAGCGTTTTACCAAAGGCGCGGTCAAGGGCAAGACCGGATCGCTGACTGCATTGCCGATCATCGAAACACAGGCCGGCGACGTGTCCGCCTTCGTGCCGACGAACGTGATTTCGATTACCGACGGTCAGATCTTCCTGGAAACCGACTTGTTCAACGCTGGCATCCGGCCCGCAATTAACGCTGGTGTATCGGTGTCCCGGGTAGGTGGCGCTGCGCAGACCAAGATCATGAAGCGCAAGGATACGGGTGGTGGCGCACGTCTG
This sequence comes from Betaproteobacteria bacterium, assembly GCA_043758735.1. GTDB lineage: Bacteria > Pseudomonadota > Gammaproteobacteria > Burkholderiales > JACQAP01 > JACQAP01. The sequence continues at coordinate 3,423 of JAYVMZ010000272.1, read as the reverse complement.
GCATTGGCCCAATATCGCGAACTCGCCGCCTTCGCGCAGTTCGCCTCAGACCTCGACGAATCCACGCGCAAACAACTTGAACGCGGCCGCATGGTTACCGAGCTGATGAAACAGCAGCAGTACCAGCCGCTGCAGGTCTGGGAAATGGCGCTGACCTTGTTCGCAGTGAACAATGGCTATTTCGATGATATCGACGTGAAGAAGGCGCTTTCCGCGGAAAAGTCCCTGCGCGACTACACGAAGACGAAGTACGCAGCGCTTGCCGGTCGCATGGACAAGGAATTGACCGGCGACGATGAGAAGGCACTGAACGAAGCGATCAAGGACTGGAAGAAAAACGGCAGCTATTGACGGGCAGCGAGACGGCAGCGCTGCAACGACAACCCTGTAATCCGGACTGAGAATCGATGGCGGGCACAAAAGAAATACGCACCAAGATCAAGAGTGTGCAGAACACTCGCAAGATCACCAAGGCGATGGAAATGGTCGCCGCGTCGAAAATGCGCAGGGCGCAGGAGCGCATGCGTGCTGCGCGACCGTATGCCGAGAAAATCCGCAATGTCGCGGCGCATATTTCGCACGCCAATCCCGAGTATCGCCATCCGTTCCTTGTCGAGCGCGATACGGTAAAGCGCGTCGGCATCATCGTCGTGACCACAGACAAAGGCCTGTGCGGCGCACTGAACACCAACATCCTGCGCATGGCGCTGAACCAGTACAAGCAATGGCAGGCTGAGGGCGAAGAGATCGACGTCTGCTGCATCGGCGGCAAGGGCCTCGGTTTTATGCAGCGTCTCGGCGCGAACATCATTTCGCAGTCGATTGCCCTGGGTGACCGCCCGAAGCTTGAAGAGCTGATCGGAGCCGTCAAGATCATGCTCGATGGTTACACGAAGGACCGTTTCGACCGCGTGATCATTTTCTATACCCGCTTCATCAACACCATGAAGCAGGAAGCGGTGATGGAACAATTGCTGCCGCTTACCGGTGAGCGGATAGGCACGCCGGAAGGCAACTGGGATTACATCTACGAACCGGAAGCCAAGGTTGTCCTGGACCAGGTGCTCACGCGATACATTGAGGCCGTGGTTTATCAAGGTGTGTCGGAAAACATGGCGTCGGAACAATCGGCGCGCATGGTGGCGATGAAATCCGCGACCGACAATGCCGCGACGCTGATCGACGAGCTGACCCTGGTTTACAACAAGAGCCGGCAGGCAGCCATCACGAAAGAATTGTCAGAGATCGTCGGCGGAGCGGCGGCAGTTTGAATACTCCGCGCCGGGCTACGATGGGCGACACTTATGTTCACTGTGCGAACGTGATGGGGAGACCAAATCGTCCAGGTGTCGCGGCGGTCTGATTTAACACCCTCAACGAATTCGAATTACGTTTTAGGAAAACAACATGAACCAAGGAACAATCGTCCAGTGCATCGGCGCCGTGACCGACATCCAGTTCCCGCGCGAAGCCATGCCGAAGGTGTATGACGCGCTGGTGCTCGAAGAGTCCAACGACGCTTCGTTTGCTGAAAAGGGACTGACCTTCGAAGTCGAGCAGCAGCTTGGCGATGGCGTAGTCCGTTGCATCGCGCTGGGCTCCTCCGATGGGTTGCGCCGCGGCATGAAAGTGAAGAACACCGGTGCCGCCATCTCCGTGCCGGTGGGAATCGGCACGCTGGGCCGCATCATGGACGTGCTTGGCCGGCCAATCGACGAAGCCGGTCCGATCAAGTCCGATGAGCGCCGTTCCATTCACCAGCAGGCGCCGAAGTTTGCCGATTTGTCGCCTTCCGTCGACCTGCTCGAAACCGGCATCAAGGTTATCGACCTGGTCTGCCCGTTTGCCAAGGGCGGCAAAGTCGGCCTGTTCGGGGGCGCCGGCGTGGGCAAGACCGTGAACATGCTTGAGCTGATCAACAACATCGCGAAGCAGCACTCCGGCTTGTCGGTATTTGCCGGCGTCGGCGAGCGCACCCGCGAAGGCAACGACTTCTATCACGAAATGTCGGAAGCGGGCGTCATCAAGCTCGACAACCTGACCGAATCCAAAGTGGCCATGGTGTTCGGCCAGATGAATGAACCGCCGGGCAACCGCCTGCGCGTCGCGCTTTCCGGCTTGACGATGGCGGAAAAATTCCGTGACGAGGGACGCGATATCCTGTTCTTCGTCGACAACATTTACCGCTTCACGCTGGCCGGTACCGAAGTGTCTGCACTGCTGGGGCGCATGCCCTCCGCAGTGGGCTATCAACCGACACTGGCGGAAGAAATGGGCCGGCTGCAGGAACGCATCACGTCGACCAAGACCGGTTCGATCACGTCTATCCAGGCCGTGTATGTGCCGGCGGATGACTTGACCGATCCGTCGCCCGCGACCACTTTCGGCCACCTGGATGCAACGGTGGTGTTGTCGCGTGACATCGCTTCGCTCGGAATTTATCCCGCAGTGGACCCGCTCGATTCGACCTCGCGGCAGATCGACCCGAACGTCATCGGCGAAGACCACTACAACACGACGCGCGCAGTCCAGGCCACGCTGCAACGCTACAAGGAGTTGCGCGACATCATTGCGATTCTGGGCATGGACGAACTTTCGCCCGAAGACAAACTGGCGGTTTCGCGGGCGCGCAAGATCCAGCGTTTCCTGTCGCAACCGTTCCACGTTGCCGAAGTGTTCACGGGTTCCCCGGGCAAGTTCGTGCCGCTCAAGGAAACCATCAAGGGCTTCAAGATGATCGTCAATGGCGAATGCGACAGCCTTCCCGAGCAGGCGTTCTACATGGTCGGCGGCATCGAGGAAGCATTCGAGAAGGCGAAGACGCTGCAGTAAGGCGAAAGTCGATAATGGCCAACACCATTCACGTAGACGTCGTCAGCGCCGAACAGATGATTTTCTCCGGCGAAGCGGAATTCGTCGTCCTGCCGGGAGAAGCCGGCGAACTCGGCATCTATCCCCGGCATACGCCGCTGATCACGCGCATCAAGCCCGGCGCGGTGAGGATCAAGCCCGCGGGCGGCGGTGAAGAGAACCTGATTTTCGTAGCGGGCGGCATTCTCGAGGTCCAGCCCTCCATGGTGACCGTGCTGGCCGATACCGCAATTCGCGGGCACGACCTCGACGAGGCCAAGGCGCTCGAAGCGCAGAAACGCGCCGAGGAAGCCCTGAGGAATGCGACGGACAAACAGGAAATCGCCACGTTACAAGCGGAATTCTCGATGATGGCGGCGCAACTGGCTGCGATCCGCCGATTGCGCAAGAAGTAGAGAATCGCGTGTTGAAAAAGAGCGGCCGTGTGCCGCTCTTTTTTTGTCCTGGTCCGGCGCGTTAACCCGACTTAGCGGATTCGCTTTGCTTTTCGGATTGTCTCGCAGTGTAACGCGTTGGTTTGTCTGAACGCGAGTGCGACGAATCACGCAGAAG
>JAYVMZ010000271.1:0-9688 GCA_043758735.1 Betaproteobacteria bacterium | reverse complement strand
GATTGCTTTCAAAATTTTCCAGGAAGCCTTTACCGCCTTAAAATGCGTGCTACACGCATATTGCTTTGCGTCAAATTGCTAAGTCCGACAGGCTGCTAGGGGAAACCCCTGATCCGGACCGACGGTGATCTGCCATGGCTCAACCAGAAGAATGTCGAGGTGCCGGAGCTTCTGAGCAGTAATGCCTGCTTTCGCCACCGTCGCATCAGGCGCACCACTCCGCTTTACCCCGCTTCCCTGCAGAGGCGTCAGAAACTCTGCATAGAAACCCGCATCGTCATCGCCCAGCGTGTAGCGGGTCACTGGAGGTTGATGCGACCCAGAGAACTCCTCGATGAATCCTGCCTGCGCGAGGGCTGATTTGATGTCCCCTTCGAGCGGTGCTTCATTCGAGAACGCCAGGTCCGTGTCTCTCGTCAATATTGGCTGGTAGGTTGGCGTGTTCGCCATCGGATGGAATCGGTAGAGCCGATGCGCCCATCCGCCTACGATAACCAGATGGGCCCTCCAGGGTTCAACGGCCTGGATGAGGCGGGCGAGAGCGGCAAAATCGTTCATCTATGCGCCTCCTTCGATGACCTTTCCCAATATCTTTCGATGAATCAGGTCGGCCTGCTCTTCTCCACGCGATGGGTGGACGGAGACGTCGAGCCAGACTTGAAGAACATCGGATACAGCCATGCCATCCACATGGACCGCGCCGCGGAACACGGACTGCGGGGCCCGAGGTTGTTTCAATATCAGGTCAGGTCGCTCTCCAGGTTGGGAGGGCGCAATTTCTTTCCATGCATGGCGATCCAGGCGCGCAAGTCTGGACACATAAATATAGGGGGGAACGCCTTTGACATGTCCAAGTTTCAAAGCCTCAGCGGCTGCAAACAGCCCGAGGCAGCCTTGGGAAGCGGAAACGATCTCGCGCAGTTGCAGTTGCGCCGGGCCGCGAATGAGAAAACGCATTGGCATTTCCGGAGACGGCCGATGAGCTTCCGATCGCCAGCGGCGAAACAATTCCTCGCGGCGTACGAGCCTGAAGCGTGGAGACGATTCATCGAGAAAGCCTTCCCCGCGCAGTTGCTGTACGAATCGGAACGCGCTCATGACGGAAACGTTGGCCGCGCCGGCGAGTTCCGACGCATTCCGATATTCGGCACGGGGCGCCGCCAGCAGGTGTTCCGGAATCTGAGGCGCCAGAAGCACCTTCAGCATCCACTGGTTGAGGGCCGAGAAAATGTGGGATGCCGGACCGGGTGGCTTAGCCGGGCCTTTGCGAGCAACCGAAGGCTCGGCGTTCATTGCCTCCAACCCTTTGCCCCAAAAGCAGCGGGCGCCGCTATCGGAGATCACGCCAACTGCGACCTCTGGCGCGAAATGTTTCGAGAATTCGCCGACTTGCCGGAATAGCGACGCAGAGGCGTCGCCGACGTAAACCACGGCCAGGGGGCGGGTTTTTCCATTTTCCCGGGCGTAGGCTTGCGCCTGGAGGACGGCCTCTGACAGGAGCGGGATTACACGGTCGCGTCTGGCTTCGGAAGGCGCTTTGATCTCTACGAGATACACATCGCGCCCCCTTTTCACCAGGAGGTCCGCCTTGTATGGGCCGGCGGCCGGCTCGCGCTGGACTTTCCAGCCATTCGCCTCAAAGAGCCGGGCGACGTGGTCTTCGGCGCGCTTGCCGGCCCCGGATGATGGGTTCGATTTCATGGGTTCTTTCATATGTGCTGGCTCTCGTGGCCATGGTAATTATCATGGCCTTGGTAATTAACATGGCCATGTTATCAGGCAAACTCTGTCCAGGCAATACTTCGAAAGGGGACGGCAAATGGGTGATCGACGAGCCCTGCTACAAGACCCATTTCGGCGACGGAGCACTGCACCTATTTCGGGGCTACTCGGATCGGCGCGACGGCCTTAGACCGGAAGTTCAGAAGCTTTGCCCAGTTTGTTGTCGTTTTGGAGTTTGTGCGCCACTTAAAGTGGCGCGATAATTGAATCGCGCCACAAAGATCCATGCGACGCTTGGCGCCCAAAGAACATAAACGACGTCCTTGAGATCCAGACAGTGCGGGAATGACCAAGGTTATAGTCGAGGGCCGGGTAATCTCAGTGCAGCCGCGAATTCGGTTGCTGCGCTCTTTCGATCAGCGCCAGCACAACTATCCGGGTTATGCCCTATTGATCGAAAGCACCGCCGACAACAAGCAGGTGTGGATCGGAATCGGCCCCGCGGCGCAGGCGAAGTTCGGTTTTTGCGCCGGAGGCAGTTTCTCCGCGGAAGTCCAGCCGGTGGCGAATCCGGATGTGGAGGCAGTCGACTACTATAAGGCAGCGAAGATCCAGTACAAACCCGGAGATGTCCTGCCCGGTTCACCGCCGCCGTGGACAGGTGTTCCTCCCGATCTGCCGACCTACCGCGCGCGGGGACACCGCCGGCTCGACGAAGGCGCCTACGAGAGTTTCTGCCACCGCTGCATCTGGGGCTGCCGGATGGCCGTAGAAATGACCATCGACCAATGGAATCCCAAGGAGAAACTCTATCGCAAGGAGACGTTTTGCTATGGCCCGAAATCCTGTCCGCGCTATGAGGGTGGTCCGGTGCGCGAAGTCCCGGGCAGAAACGGGACGACCTGGACAGAGGAAGACTGGGTAGACGAAGAAGCAATATCACATCGCGGGCCTGACGATTGACGCCTCGCAAGGGAAATCATGCCATTGTTGATTCATTGCACCCAGAAGTTGCTTGCACAGATCCCGGATCGCTTGATTGATCCGTCCGGCACCGGCGAGAACTGGCACGCCAATGTGCTGCATTTCGATCGGCGCAAGTGCGTGCTGTTTACGCATGACACGACGCTGTATTCGATATTTGTTCCGGGGCTGAAGAAGCCGGAATTCGAGCGCCTTGACGATGTTTTCGGCCAGCGCCTTTTCAAGGCTCTGGTATGGGACGAATTTCCTCAAGCTCAGATCGAACGGATGCTGGAGGCCTGCCGCGTGATCCGCTTTACGCGTTCCAGTAACCGCAGCGTACTCGGTTCGATGAACGACATGCGATTTCAGATTGGATTGGATTTGGAAGACGATGGCGGCCTGGCGAACGTTGACCTGGCTCGATTGCATCATCGGTTGAACCGGATTCCTTTCAGTGCCATCGGCTATGGCTATCCGGTCGAACGGCTGCAGGCCTGGCTGGCGCGTTGATCGTGTTGCGTTGATTGCGAGAGATTGCGCAGATCAATGAAGCTTGATAGAGGTCGCTAACAGAATACTGAGACTCTTTATAGTGGAATCAATGAAGCAACCCCTCGTCCTCCTCCCCGGCCTCCTTTGCGACGCCGCCCTGTGGGACCCGCAACTTTCCGATCTTGCCGGCATCGCCGATTTCTTCGTTGCGGACCTCACCGACCAGCAGAGCATCGAGGAAATGGGCGCAGCGGTTTTGCGCGATTCGCCGTGGAAGGAATTCGCGCTGGCAGGCCTGTCAATGGGCGGCTATGTTGCACAGGAAATCGTACGCCAGGCGCCGCAGCGTGTGAAGAAGCTCGCGCTGCTCGACACGCGTTCGCGTTCGGAATTACCGGAAGAGACCGAGCGGCGCAGGGCGCTGATGCAACTGGCGCAGAGCGGAGGCAATTTCACGCCGGTCACCAACCGCATGCTGCCGTTCCTGGTGCATGAGTCGCGCGTGAAGGATGCGCCGCTGGTCAAGGTCATCCGCGAGATGGCGGAACGCATCGGCATTGAGGCGTATATGCGCCAGCAAAACGCGATCATCGCGCGGCCGGACTACCGGTCCATGCTGCCGTCGATCGCGTGCCCGACCCTGGTGCTATGCGGCAGGCAGGACAAGCTGACGCCGCTCGATAATAGCGAGCAGATGGCGGCGGCGATACCAGGGGCGAAACTGGTCGTGGTCGAGGACTGCGGGCACATGTCGACGCTTGAACGCCCCGGAGCGGTGAATTCGGCGATGCGAGCGTGGCTTCAACACAACTGACTACTCCCTTCCTTTCAAGAGGAGGAGCGTTTGAAGCGCAACCTGCAGTTGAACGAGAAGGAGGGGAGGGATCGCGGCCTGCCATTGAAAGGGAAGGCGAGCCGGAAATGCCGGTATGCTTCGTTTCGATTCGGCGCTCACGCATATTTTCTTCGTCGCCTACATCGAGCGCGCCGACCCGCGCGAACTGGTCACGGCGAACCTGGGCTTGCTGGTAAACCTGGTCGAGACCATCGAGGCCGTGTCGCCTGTCCTCGAGCACGTCCATCTAACCGAAGGCACCAAGTGGTACGGCAATCATCTCGGGCCGTTCAAAACGCCGGCGAAGGAAGACGATCCGCGCCACATGCCGCCAAATTTTTACTACGACCAGCAGGACTGGCTGGAAGCGCGCCAGAAGGGCAAGCGCTGGAGCTGGTCCGTCGTGCGTCCGCATGCGGTCTGCGGTTTTTCCACTGGCGGACCGATGAAGCTTACTTTGGCGATCGCCGTCTTCGCATCGATTTCCAGGGAACTGGGATTGCCGCTGAGTTTCCCGGGCAAGCCGGGGGCGTATACCGCGCTATACCAAGCCACGGATGCCGCCTTGCTGGCGAAATCGATCGTGTGGATGGGAACCGAGCCGAAGGCTGCGAACCAGGCCTTCAACATTACCAACGGAGATCTCATTCGCTGGCAGAACCTGTGGCCAAAATTCGCCGATTTCTTTGGCATGGAACTGGCACAACCGCGCTATCTTCCGATTAAGAGCATGCTGGCCGACAAGGGCCCGGTCTGGGACCGTATCGTTGCGAAGCACGGATTGAAGCCGCACGCTTATCAGGAAATCGTCGCCTGGGGTTATCCGGAGAATGTTTTCAATTCCGATTACGACATCGTGTCGGACATGGGCAAGGCGCGCCGCCTCGGGTTTCACGACTCGCTGGACACGGAGGAGATGTTCCTGCGAATGTTTGCCGAATTCAGGAGCAACCGCATCATCCCCTGAGGTTCGCGCAAAGCGTGCGGGAAGGAGGCGCCGCCGCTTGGATTTCCTCGACCAGCGACGCGCGGTGATCCAGCACCGCGCGCTGGTTGATGGAGCCTTTGTCGGTGGTCTCGGCCGCGGTGGGGTGCTTCGGCATGCCGCACAGGCCGCGGCATACGCGTTGCTTATCGCTGCTGCGGACTGCCGGCCGCCGATTCGCGCAAGCGCAGCGCCATGCGCAATGCGGTCTCGCGCTGGCGGTAGTAGCCCACCGTCCAGCCGATTTCCTCGAAGCCCAGGCAGCGATAGAAATGTTGCGCTTCCATGTTGCCAGCGCGCAATTCGAGCTTGACCACTGCGATGCCCGCGGTCAGCGCGCTTTCCTTCAGCCAGTCGAACAGATGGCGGCCAATCCCGCGCCGGCGATGAGACGGATCGACGGCCAGCAGCGCCAGATGCGCGGCGTCGTCGCCGAAATCCATGATCGCGAAACCGATGATGTGCGCACCTTCGCGTGCAACCAGCACCAGTGCTTCGGGTTCACGGATCGAACGCAGCACGCGGGCCGCGGTCCACGACCAGCCCAGCCCGGTTTCGATCAGGTCGCGCGACATGCGCGCGATGCCCAGGGCATCCGCCTCCGCGGCAAGTTCGAACGTGATGCTGCCTGCGGAGGCCCCGGTCACTTGAGGAAGACCTGGTAGAAAAAGGCGACGAGGAGCGCGTACTTGACGCAGTAGTAAGCGAAGTGGCTCCTTGCTTTGATCGATTTTCCGACCAGGCGCACGCGATACGCATAACCGATTATACGGTTGAGAATGCCGACTGGTTCGCCATCGACGTTTCGCGTCAACTGGCGCGTGAACCGGTGCCGGATTCGGCTGCGGAAATGCACGAATACCGCGGACACGATGAAAACGTAAAGCAGGATGAACCTGGGTGAGAACACATTAGCCATCATGTCGGCAGGTGCCTTCCAGAGCGGCTTCGACGGCGGTCGGAGTGCGTAACGTCCGCCGTCCGGGTCGGAATCAATAACTGACAGTCTAGCGTTTCCGCGGCGTCGATCCAAGCATGGGAAATACGCCGCAAATGCCGCCTAGCGCAAAATGTCCTTCAACAGGATGTCATGGCGGCCAACCTTGACCGCAAGGAAGACTTCCCTCAGTAACAGCCACAACGACCCGATCAGCGCGAACATGGCCAGGATGAACAAGGTGCCGATCAGCCGGGCAATATCAAACGCCACGAACACGCCGACAAAGGCGCTTGCCACAAGCAGGCAGATGAACAAGGCGCAGACGATGGCCATCACGATAGCGTGATAGATCAGGCCGATGCGGCGGGACAGGAGCTCCAGTTCATAGGCATCCTCCTTGAGCCATTCCGCATCGCCGGTGTCGCCCCGGCGCAGGCGCTCCTGCAGTACCCGGCGGCGGTCGACGATCCGGCCGAGCCGGTTGTTGAGCGCCGAAAGAATGGTGCCGATGGCGGTGAGCAGAAACACCGGCGCCACCGCCAGTTGGATGATTCGGGTAATGTCGGCTACGTGTTCCATGCGGGGCTGACCATGGTGGCATCGGGCGGCGCGCTCACAACGGCTCAAAATCCAGAGTTTGCATCAGCGTTGCGGCGTCCTCGGCAAAGGATGGATCGGCATCTTCGGGAAAATGCCGGTGCGAATACGCCATGTTGATGCCGAGCAGCGGATCCTTCGGGTGCGGACAGATCAGCGTCAGGGTTTCCAGCATGACATTTACCGGCGACCCGGTGCCGTCCGCCGTCATTTTCTCGGCCGCTTCAACGCGCGAAAACGCACAGGTCTGCTCGTGAACTTTCTGCGGCGTGACGTCGACCTTGAATATCCTGTAACGCTTCGGATCGAGCTCCTTGCGCTGGGTGGATTCCACGTGTTTGACCAGGTCGGCCTGGGAATCGAGCGCGGGAAGCTTGATGACTGTCGCCTGCATCGTGAAGGATTCGCCTGAGAAGCGGCCTGGCTTGCCGATGATGGTTACCATCGGTGTCTGCTTGGCGAGGATCCAGGTCGGTTCTTTTTCCCTGGGCAGCGAAACGGAGAAGCCCTGCATCATAATGCGCGTCGGTTCCTTCGGCTGCGAAGCGCAGGCGCCAAGCAGGGCGCAGAGGATCCAGGCAAGCGTCGAGTGCGGTTTCATTTTCAGGGGTTTCTCCGGTTCAGTGAGCGCATTGTCCGACGTTGTTCGTGGCATCACAAGACGACACCGGGGCATCTGCTATTCGGGATTCGACCGGATTGTGCAGCCCCCTGGCCCAGGCCAGTACCATGGACCGGTCCCGCATCGAACCCGCAGCCCGGCAGGCGGTGCCATCCTACCCCCACAACGTCAGGACGTTGCCGAATTTGCGGGCATGGTCCCGCCGATTTGCTATAGGATTACGCCCCATAACATAAACAGACTTTATGCGAATTGCCTTTCGCTGCGCCGCCACGTTCCTGGCGGCTGCGGCCATGATTATTGTTGCCGCGCATGCGTATGCGCAAGAAGCCTCGGGCAAAGTTTTCGAACTCGAACCCGAGTACGTCTACGGCAAGGACCGCAGGCCGCAGATTGGCTACCGCAAACCCGAGGTATTCGAACCCCTGTCCGACCGCCTCTATCAATCCGGTTACCGGAATTTCGCGCCGACCGCGATTCCCGATGAGATGAAGACGGTTCCGGCGATGGAACGCGTGGAGAAGATGAAGCGCATCCTCGCCTGTGCCGACGCCTGGTTCTGGCCGTTCTCGCGCACCGCCCATAACAATGAACCGCCCGGCATCGAGGTTGAGATCCTGCAGGCGATCGCCAAACGGCATGGCTGGGATGTCAGCCTTGCGTGGGTCAATACCGGCATGCGCTTTGGCGTCGGCGTCACTTTTGGCACGTCCGTCGACAAAGGCATCTGCGACATCTTTCTAGGCCTCACCATCACCAACGACGACCATCACATGCCCAAGCACAAGATGGCGTTCACCAAGGCGTTCATGAGCACCGGCTACGTGCTGGTGACCCAGGGCCCGGCGAAAGACATGAAGACGCTGGACGATGCCAGGACCATGGATATGAAAGTCGGCGTCCCGGCCTACTCGCCGATGAGCGAATATGCGGATGAGCACGACATCCCGCATGCCACTTTTTTCCAGAATTACCAGGTCATCGACGCGCTGATCAAGGGGCAGGTCAATGCCGCGATGATGTGGTCGGGCTCGATTTCCCAGGCCAAGCTCGAGCACCCTGAAGCGGAGTTCGAGATGGTCAAGGACTACCAGCCGCCGGACGAGATGCGCTTCGACAACGCCTGGGGCATCAAGGAAAAGGAAGTCGAATTATTGAAGTTCATCGACGAGGAATTCGACGCGATGGTCAAGAGCGGGGAAACAAAACGCATATGCGATCGCTACGGCGTGCCGTTCTTTCCGCCGCTCGAGCCGGGCGCGGCGAACGCGCTTGAGAAATGAACGGTAATCAGTGAACGGTAAACAGTGAACGGTAGAAGTGCTCGGCTTTTTCCGTTCACTGTTCACTGATCACCGTTCGCCAATCGAACGACCAGAGGGAGTGAGATTAAAAATGATGGAAAAACTGATCCAACTGAGCATGATGTCCGGCGGCCTGCTGCCACTGATGGGCGTGCTGCTGCTGATCACGCTAGCGGTGATCGTGGAGCGCTCGTACTTTTTCTTCAAGGTGCTCAAGTCCGGCGAGGCCATGGAGCACGACCTGCAACTGGTCGAGTATCAGAACTGGGAAAAGCTCGAACAGCTCGCCACGCACTACGACGGCTCGTTGCAACGATCGATTATTACCTCTGCGCTGGCCTCGCGCGGTGAGGACAGCCAGACCATGGACCGTCATATCGACGAGGCGATCATGTGGCAATTGCCGAAAATAGACCGGCTGATCTGGGTGCTGGATACGTCGGTCACGCTCGCGCCGCTGATGGGTTTGCTCGGCACCATCTTCGGCATGGTTCACGCCTTCGACATCCTCGGTACTTCAGGCTCGAGCGGCGCGGCGACGCAGATGGTCACGGGCGGTATTGCCGAAGCGCTGGTTGCGACCGGCGCCGGCCTGTTCATCGCCATCTTTGCGGTGCTGTTCCTGAATCAGTTCAACAAGCGCGTGCGCCTGGCCGTGCACCAGATGGATCTGCTCAAGGTGATGGTGCTGAACCGCCTGTACGGCGGCGGATCGACGCATCAGGGCATGCCTGTGCGTGAGGCGCACAGCAGCGGAGTGGCGGCGATACGGGGTCGGGCGTCATGAGCGCGCGCACCCGGGCCAGCTACTTCGAAGCGAACCGGCCGCGCGTGGAAGTGATTCCGATGATCGACATCATGATGTTCCTGCTGGTGTTCTTCGTGGTCATTTCGCTGCGCATGATTGCCGGCACCGGCGTGCCGATGGAAATCCCGAGTTCGAAAACCACGCAGTCGATCAAATCGTCCACCGTCACCGTCGGCATTACCAAGACCGGCGAAACCGTGATCGACGGCAAGCCGGTCACACAGGAAGAACTGAAGACGAAGCTGGTCGAGCTGAAGAAACAAAAGCCGGTCGATGTCGTGCTGGCCGGCGACAAGGACGTGCCGTTGCAGTCGCTGCTCCAGGTGATGGACGCGATCCGCGGTGCGGGCATTTCGTCGGTGGGCATTGCCGCGAAGGCTGAAAAGAAGTGAGCGCCGCGGGCATCCAGAGCCGATG